>NZ_SRYB01000019.1:0-94193 GCF_004793975.1 Lepagella muris | reverse complement strand
TTGCGACCGAAAGATAGGGCATAATTCGATTTTTTATTGTATCTTTGTCAAGTACTGCGTATTCTGGCATAGGTGCAACTTATTGAAGTTTGGCGACTATAATATAGTGCTTCATTTTCAGGATGCGCTGTATTTTATTTATTTTACCGAATTTTTAACATCTCAAAATAAGTTTAGACAACTTCAATGAAAAAGAAACAAACCAATGACTCGACCAGAGTAAAGGGTTTTTACATCAACGAGCTTATCAGAGGATTTTTCGGAGAACAGAATGAGGGAAAGATGATGCTTCAGAAAATGGGACTTTCTCCTGATACCGTACCATTCAGTGTAGCCATTTTCCTTCAGAACCAACGCATATTTTGGTTTGATAAGGATGGTAATCGTGTCACCATTTCTTTTAAGCTGAAGCCTCATCAACTGGAGTGTTTCGGCACTTACCGGAAGAAAAGAAAGTCTATGAGGCTTTTCAGAGAGTGGGGAGAATATGAAGATCCTGAAGTAATCGCTCGTATTGAGTCGGGAGCCATTGGTGACTGTTGTATGAGATGTATTTACGAAAATTTGATTGAATAATATGGGCTGGATAATTTTTGTCGGCTATCTTTTCTGTGGAGTGATGTGTAACATTTTCTACCAGATTGAGAAGTCATCCACCAAAGGTAGCAAGGAACAGAAGATTGCTACCATAGTTATGTACTGCTTTGCAGGCTTGATTGGCCTCGGACTCCTAATCCTGGCGATGTACGCAATCGGATGGATTTGGTATTTCTTCTGTGGAGGCTTCCTCATATTTGAGGATCAGCCGTTCTGGGATAAGGTCGTGTGTGGCTTAATGTCCTTAGTCTTTCTCGGATTTATCTTCGGTTTCATTGCAGTTTGCTGTGGCTGGGATCCGGATAGCAGACGATGAAGCCAACAAATATTAGAGGGATTAACTTTTCTTCACAAACTGTGGAGGGTTAATCCCTCTATTATGTTATATCTGATAAAAGCAGTTTCATTCTCAACATAATATTATGGATATATCTAATGTAAAGGTCTATGACCTTAAAGAATCCGTTATTGCTTGCAGAAATGCAATGCGTCTGGAGGTTCCGGAATATACGGATGAAGAGTTTGAGGCAAGTTTGAAACGGGCCATAAAACTATGTGAAGCCTCTAAGGGGCCGGTCAAGTGTCACGCCAATTTCCGCACTGGTATTCGTGTCAGCTTCGATATAAAATACCCCAACTACATCTCTCCCGAAATGCAGCGTTACCACTGGTTTGACATCGTGACCTCATCATCCAAAATGCACCGCATAATGCAAATGGATTTCGACAAGTGCTGCAACCAATGGGTCACTCAGGAAACAATCGCTCAAATGAAGCGACTGATTGCCAAATACAATGAGGACAAGTCCGAAGAGAACTTTATGACTGTTCTTTCCAACTGCCCCCAGGGTGTAATGCTCTTTATGAGAGTTTCTACCAACTATGAGCAGCTTCGCACAATCTACCTCCAGCGCAAGAGCCACAAACTCCCTGAGTGGAGAATGTTCTGTGAATGGATTGCCACTCTTCCTTATGCCAAGGAGTTAATAATTTGCGAATAATCTGCAATCTAAGTATATCGGAGTAATTTTTATACTGAAAGGCATTGCATTTTTTCGTAATTTTGCAGTGTCTTTCAGTTCTAAAGCAAAAACCAAAAATATGAATAGACAAAGACGAAGTGTTCTTCATGCCGTTCTTGACGGTTTAGCAAGACTGAGAGACCCGGTTGATAAGGCAGAGGCCCTGAAAATTCTTCAGAAAGCTCAATCTGATGTTCAGAAATGTGCCGATGAAGAGGAAGAAGCTCTTGATAACCGGCCCGAATCATTCCAGTGGTCTGCTGCCAATGATGCGATGACCGACAATGTGTCTGACCTCACTGATGCCAGTGGAGATCTGGAGGTGCTTATCGAAAACTGTCAATCTGCCGATAAGTTTTCGTACCAATCGGTCAAAAGTGACGTTATTAAGATAGTGAACACCATCAAACAGACTATTCATAGATGAACCAGGAACAACTCGCAGACAGAATAAAGGAAGCTGTAAATGGAGCTGCCTATACAGGTAGTTTGACAGCTTATGCCGTACAATCCATAGAGTTATCAAGAAGTAACTATCCAGTCCAAAATCTTATCATATTTTGTCAAGATATGAACTTGAAATTTGTGATGACAGATTTGGCTACTGAGGATCGCTTCTATCCCGATTCTGTGCTTGGTGTTCACAAGGTGTTGGATTTGCTTATGAGACGCTACCAAGTCGATCCTAAGTTAGTCTATCGAAAGACCGGAATACATTATACCCCTCCCAAATCTTTCATTCCAGAAGATCTGGAACGAATGAAAGAAGAGGCAGAGGGGCGTAAATATGTCATTCCACTTTCCATCAAAACCTTGTTGGCCGTCTGTGAGGTGATTCATTGTGATTTGACGTTTGACCCAAAATGATGAAAGCAGTGTCATAATATGATCAATATTTATGGCAACTAAGAAAGAGGTTCTTCAAAAATCTCAGGAAGCAATCGCAAACTACTTCCAATTATCAAAGTTTTTATTCAGTGAGGATGCTCCTTACGACGTAAATGAAATTCCACAAGACAGCCCATTCTATGAGAGTGCAAAAGCTATCTCAGATGAGATGGAGCTGGATTGGAAAAATATGTCGCATGAGGACAGCAATCGAGTTATGATCAATATGCTCGCAGATGCTTTTGCCGCTATTGAGCCGGATGAGCATTACGATGCAGTCCTGACCATCTCCTTCAAAAAAGCTGAATAATATGGGCCTGGCCGATACAGTTCAATTTACACTACGCCCTAAAGACTTGGAGAAAGCGAGTGATATGTTTGGTATTGAGATTGCCTTGCTGGAACGCCTCAACGCCCAGCGACTTCTCAATGCCACATACATTCGCAATCTCTTAATCAGGGCCGACTACGAAAGACTGACAAGCGGATTGCATTGGCTGGAACATCAGGACAAGAATTATAACTTCCCTGAAGTGTTGAGAGCGTTATCGCGCGAATACAATATAAGCCAACAAAGTCTCAAAGACATTCTTCACGGAAAGAATGAATCACTCTTGTTCTGTAACCGTTGTGGCCGACGCATTGGTAAGGCTCAGTATAACAGGACAAAAGGTTTCTGTTCCAACTGCTTCTCAGACACGTTGGAACTATAATTGATTAAAAGCAGTATTTATATGAACGCGACATTCCAAATCCAACAATTATGGCAATATTTAGGGGTTCAGGATGACGAAATCCTAATCATTCGACATTACAACCAGTCTGATGATAAAGATGAGTTCTTAATCGTTGAAGCAACCCAGAATGGTCTCACAATCACCACAACTGACACTCTTCCGGAGCTGAGAACTGACATGAAGTTCCAAATCGTTCAGCAACGTGACTCATCCGGGAAGTTCATAATCCCATCAGTAACTCAGTTAATCAATGACAAGGTTAGCGATTATTAACCAAAATAAATAGGCTTTTTAAGATTTATTAATAAATCTTTCTGAAGGCTCTGCACTATTACTCGGTGCAGGGCCTTTTTGTATGCCCTCAAATGATAACAGCAATATATTATGGCACAAAGAATAAAAACTAACATCAAGTTCTACAAAGGGCTTGAAAATGTTGCAGACCGGCTCTATGGTTTCGTCACCAAGACCAACGGAAGTTGGAAAGGGTGTCGGGAAACTGAGAGCAAGAAAAAAATCGTGTTCGTAGATCCGTCTATCGCAAAAGACATCATCCCCAATATGCTTTATAGCTGCACTCTGATGCCAATGCGTAGCGAGACTGGCTTCATAGCCAAATCTGCAACCATTCTCCGGTTCCCCGCCACCATTAAAACCATTTGCCGCAAAAACGTATTCGTTGTGCGCATAACTTTTGGTAACAAAGAAATCATCTACGACCCCTCCAGCAAGGAGAAGCGTAAGAATGACATTCAAGTTATCGCCCAGCTTCTTCGTGGTAGAAATGACCTTGAAAACGCCATTGCCACTGCCGAAGATTTCATTGACAATGCCTTTATGGTTAGAAGGCTTTACGAACAATCTCAGGGCAATGTTTGAAGAAGGAATGTCAAGTAATGAGCTGCTTGATGAGTATCGCTTAGACCTTGCAGATATTCAGGAAAAGACTGTCCGTTTCGACAACTCTGAATATGTCACACGATATTTATGGAAACGCCATAAACAGCCAACTGTGATTCTGACCAAAGTCTTTACCTCGTTTCGTGGTAACAGCTATCTCGGAATACTCATCTACTTTCAGACTGGCGCCGGCAAATCTAAGAAATGGGATTGGTCATCATTCCATATCGGTCTGATGAATACTGGCAAGGGCATATCAGCTATTGCCTTTTATACTGAGAGCAGACAAGCTATCAAATTCAATCCTCATTTCTTTCATCGCTATAAAGAGCGATTTATGGAGGTTTGTGACTGGCAGATCAGAGGTCAACTCACAACTTCAAAAAACATTATTGATGTGATTGCTATCTATATGAAGCGCAACCTGACGATGACTTGGATCGAAACCAAATCGGTCTTTCGTAACAAGATTCACATATTCGGCCCGGTCAATGATGGTGTAGCTCTGCTTCAGTGGGATAAGCAACGCAAACTGCTTCAGGCAAACACATTTGTAACCATGAATATGCTGGATGAGAAGCAGACCGAAATGGTGAAGTATGCCAAAATATACTTTTCTCTCTCCAAAGCACAAAGAAAGAAATTCCGTTTCCCGGATTTCATCTCAAATGATTAACGCAGTGTAACATAACTATCTTAATATGATTAGTCTCAATGAGGGTATCGCAGTTGACGCGGCCCATTCAATGAAGAATCGTAAGACAGAATTTCAGGGAGTTGACCTGAATACTGGGAAAACGCTATTCTATTCCGATTTGGGTAATCAGACCATTAATATCGGTGAGTTCCTTGCGATAGTTGAGGCTGTCAAATACATCATTGACAATGACTTTCAGCCTAAAGTCATTTTCTCAGACAGTACGACCGCTATAAGTTGGTTCAAGAATAAACGTACTGCATCCGGCAAGCGTAATGCGAGACTGATGAAAGCTGAAATATACCTAAGAGCTATGGCTTATTGGGTGGATGAGATTAAGGTAGTGAAATGGGATAACAGAGCCTGGGGAGAAATCCCAGCAGACTTCGGTAATAAATGATATGATACGCCATATAATTGAAGCCTATGGTATAGGTGCCCTATCTATGCAACAGCTATTCAATTCTTTTAGAGAAGAGCCTCGTGAAATCATTGATGTAGAATATGAAGATCTTTCAGACCAAATCGAGAATAATCAACTGCCTGCATCAGAACCCAATATAACAGAACCCCTTTTAATACCTTCCGATTATGCTGATTCAGATAACGAATAAATGCCACGAAGAATGCGCTCATTGTATGCACTGCTCCAACCCTAATGGAGAACACATGAGCGAAGCCACTTTCAAAAACGCCCTGAGATTTGGACAATTCTTAGGTGCAAGTGCCTATATCATAACTGGTGGAGAGCCGACAGAGCATCCTCAGTTCTCAGAGTTCTGTCAGTATCTTGACCGCTTTGTCAAACAAAGTAAGACTCCTGGAGGCTTTACAGTGACCTCAAATGGCACTTGGTTCCCGGAGCGCTCTGAAGAAATGATAAAACTTGCAAAGCTCCAATCTTATGTAGGTATGCAAGTTTATACTAATCCAAAGTGGTATAAAGATGCCTCATTCATCATTGAGCACAGCAAAGAACTCAGTGCCATACCAAAGATTATTCTTACTACTGATGAAATCAGAAGTATGCAGGACTTAGGTAGGGCCAAAACAAATGAGCAGGCTCAGAAAGAAATAGCAGACAATCCTCACTATATGTCTTGTCTGAATGGGCACTTGCTTTTCAAACAAACAAGTCCAACCAGAAAACTAACTGGATTGGATCATACACCGGGAGTGATGTGCAAGCCTTGTATTGACTACAAAGGCAATGTGCATCTTTCAGAATCCTGCCTATGCCCTTCATTCGGAAATGTCAATGATGATTATATGCTTGACATTTTCAACAATCTCAGGGAGGCTAAACCGTGTTGTCAGTGTGCTTTAGGAAAGAAGTTCCTGAAGTCGGACAATATCAAGATTGTGGTGGCCCGTAACTTATTAGGTTTTAAGGAGGAAGAAAAATGAGAGTCAAATATTATGACATCTTCGGAATGAGAGGTCAGATTAAGATGTCTGTCAATCCACCTCAATGTATTGTTGATGCCAACTTCCACATTGTGCTGGATGGTGTAGTTCATCAATATGTCGGTATCGGCTGGGTGCAAGTGCGTGATGCCACTCCTGAAGATGAGAACCTTCCCCAAGTGTTCTCACCTCACTGCTCTCAGTGCAAGCATTACGATGTCCTTAAAGACAAGAAAATGTATTGTTTCAAATCTCATAAGTGTATAACGGCACGAAAAAGACCGTGCAAAGACTACTCAGAACAATGAAAAAGCAACTTGTAACTTCCGTAGATGTGGCTGGTGTTCCTCGCGGTTTTGATGGCTTAATGGAGCTGTGTGTCATTGGCGAAGTATATTATACTCGTCGAACAAAAATCCTGAAACGCCTTGTGCGTAAGGTTATACATAAGGTTGAAGTTCCTCTGGATTACTTTACCTCTGTTGAAGCAGCCAAGGCAGAAGCTCGCCGGCAGATGGATGCGTTTGTAAAAGAATACTATCGTAACCACTAATCGTATGAAAAAGAAAATAGCGGCTCTACTTAGGAAATGGGCAAATAAACTCAACCCACAAGTCATTACTTGTCATGGTGAAGATCCCCGTGAATGTTACTACATACCAATCAAATCGGTTTACAAAATCACCCCAGTACAATGTGGCTATATTTTCCCACATAAATTTGGGGAAATCGTCGATCCTGACAATATCCCGCAATGCCAAAAGGAATGGGCCTATCGGCATATAGCTGAAGAGTTTGCTAAACATTTCCTTGAAAGTAATATCATCACATTCAACATCAGAAAGGCTTATAACAATGAGGTGATGTTGGAAGGTGAAATGTATGTCGGTGTAAAACAAGATAGACAATGAATGAAAACTTCTATCTTTCAATAGATGAGCTTTGCACGTTAGAGCAGACGGATGCTTTGCTGACTTTAGGGATGGGAACTGAGCGATTGTACTATGAAGAGCAATCGGGTCACTTCCTATTCCCTCTCAGCTCCGCAATAAAATGGATCAGGGAGAACAAGGGTATTAATATTCGTGCCAATTATCGCTTTATAGGCCGTGATTGGTTTGCTGATTGGTTAAACCTCAGCACTTCTGAATATGATGATACCGATGAATACTATCCCACAAAAGAAGCTGCTGAATCGGCAATGCTGTCTTTTGTCTTAACCCAGTTCAATAACAATGAGTAAGAAAGCATTATTTGCAATGTTGAGTGCTGCTGCAATGATGGCTCAACATTCAGACAACTTTTATCGGTATGGTGAGCGCAAGCGTTATCCTGTGCTGGATTCTGGTAATGGCTTTTCTAAAACCCTTCCCAGGGCCGTAGATAGCCGTCAGTTGCGTGAATTTTCAATCAAAGGACACAAGGTTATGGCATATTCCAAAAAGGATGCCATAACTCGTCTGAAACACCAGAAGAAAATATGAGCGTAGAAATAAAACATAGAAATGGTGGTGTCACTATTGTGCATGACTTATCGGTTTTAGATGATATATTAGAAGCTGATAGAAAATTTAATGCTGCAAGTGATGCTTTCCATGCCAAATTGATGGCAATGGGCGTAAAAGCATATAGGTGTAATGATGGCTGGGTAGATAGAGAGAACCATATTGTAACCTTTTTCGCAGATGAAAGAGAACCTGGATATTATTGGGGGAACAGAAATCTGAAAAATGGCGATAAGATTTTTCTCAGGGGCATAGGCGATAGTGGGCAATTTGCTCTGGTAGATTGTATGGTCGAAATTGGCTCATACAGTGTTAAATATCATTATATTCTGACAGACGAGTTCTTAGATGAAAATGGCATTTTTCATAATTCTCTAATCACCCCTCCTAAGATGAGTCATAAGAAATTTCGGAAGATGATCAATCGGATAACTGAAAGGTTTATCTCCAAAAAACAAAAGAAATAATAAGTCAGATGAAGCAGATAATATACTCCACGGGATTCTTCGAGACCGATCTCACTATTGAGCATCCAGCAGAAATGCCTGACTATAATGCTCCATATAAAGCCATTGTGTAATCACCTAAATATATGCTTCGGAAAACCTCTCAATGTTTAACGAAATTCGTGATTGAAGAGGGAGATTATATGATTTTGTGTGAATTAAATGCGAAAGCCAATAAAGCACTTCTTGACCTAAGAGATAACCTAATTACACTTGATGAGTGTCACATTGTCTGTAATAAGTTAAAACGCTTTCGTGAAATGTATGAGAAAGCGAAAAACAATTATTCAGAACCTTGTGAGAATGTGTGGTATATCGAAATAGCAGATGAAACAAGTCGTGGCTGTCAAGCTCTCTATCGTTTTAATGATGGAGTAGTTAGCAGCGAGCAATCTTGTAAAGTAGGAGAAATATTGGAACTAAAATATGACCCAATGTATTCTCAGTTTTCACCTATCAAAATTGTCACTAACAATGGCTAATAACAACTACTCAAATCCTTATGATGGGATTCTTAAAGTAAATCAGCTTTCCTCATACACTAAAGAGGATTCTTATAAAAATGCTGGGCCAATTCAAATAGCTAAAGATGAACCAACCTCAATAGTTATGCTGGGATATATCTCGCGTGATGCTGCCGGCAGATTAAAACTTACCCATTCTCATCCCAGTATGGCAATAAACTTTAACTTGTTGCCTCCAGACTTATTCCCAGAGGTTCAATACGGTTCGGAGCCTCTTTATGTTGAGATCAGAATAAGTCCGTTCTTAAATATAAAAACTCCTGAGCAAATCAAAGAGCAGACTGAATTTCAGGAACGGATTTTATGCAATCCTGACCGGCCTACTGATGAAGAAATATGGAGAGATTTAACTGGTGAGATTCCTTTGAAGGAGGAAGAGGAATTTGAGACACCCATTCCAAAATATAAGGTTGGTGATCGGATGTATATCAAATATCTCAATATGGTCGGAACAATAGATATTGTTATGGGCTATAATGAGGAAGAAGATGGCATATTTTATCATCTAAAAGTTGAACCTGAAGGGGTTGCGACTGCCAGAGAAGAATATCTTACTCCTTATACCGAGACAGAAATAAGGAATAATAAATCTAATAAATTATAATATATGGGGAGCTATAATGGAGAAGGCTGTATCTCTGGCCTTCCAATCGAAAGTGGAGATCCTATTGGTGGTATAATCTGTGTAAGCACGAAAGATTATTCTGACAATGAAATGATTACTCCAGTTTGGCCAATAATATGGGGCCATTATGATGATTACGGAGGCATTGACTTGACTTCCGTAGATTCTGAACTCGAAGAATATTTTGGCAATAGAAAAAATCTTCTTCGAGATTTAGAACGTGTGACTCACGATTGTAGGCATCAAATTGAAGATGGTATTCCTGAAGATATTTGTTTGCTTATTGAGCATGAGGATGTTCTGAAAACCATAATTACTCAGGGTAATCCTAAAACGATAGAAGAAAGTTTCAAAGCAGGTCAACCAATGTATCGACTGAATTTTAAGCCTTCAGGTTTTCAATGTCGGGGAGATAACATATATCATAAGAGATGGTCTTATTTTGATAATGACATCTTCCTTAAATGCTTTAGGAACCACTGTAAAGGGGGCTTGCCTCAGAATAAACAAGAGGCTTACTTCGATACGATAGCATTTTATATGTCATTATATGAGAATCATATTTTCCTAAAATGGCAACGATTTGCTGGTTGGCAACATCCTGGCCGTAAAAGTGCTATCTGGAAAAAATTAATTTCGGTTTATAAAAAATTAACCCGTTAAGTATAATGGAAAATTATGAGTTAAAGCCAATCGTTTCCAGTATTCTTCAATTTCTTGAAGATACTACTGGGTGTTATTTGAAAGATTTGGAGGGTCAAATATCTTTCAAAGGCTCAATCGGAAGATACTGTAACACAAAAGATCTTTTCACAATCAATAACTATATTCAGAGTGGTGATTATGAGATTGCCTACGAAAAGGAAATTACCTTCCTCAAAAATCTCATTTCTGAAATCCGTTTTTCTCACAGAATGGATGAGTTAGTTCAAGATTGTGAAGCAGTTGGTAATGCTCTTCTGAAAGCTCATCATATTTTCAAAGAGTATGTAGCGTGGACTGCTGAAGAGAAAATTCGTTTCCGGGAGTATCTATTCAACAATAAGTTTCTTAAAGAGGAAGAAAAAACAGAGGATTTTCTCAATAAATTCAGCTATGAATGGGTGGATGCAGCCAAAAAATCAGTTCAATCTAAGCTGCTTCAGCTTTATAATTTTGGCAAGGCTTCTAACACCACTCTCAGCATAGGCCATACGGTGCCATATTCTATTTCTGACGCACTTTGTATCTCAGATAATATAAACCTCTGCATCGGCGCCAATAAGGGCGAAAACGAGGATGTCTGCTATGCTCGACTCGCATTGAAAATTGACAGAGAGTTGGCTTTCTCTCACTTCATCATTACAATCCAGTATAAAGATAGGATATGGCTTGTAACAGATAAACCAGCCATGCCCAATCCCCAGTTTCGTGAAAATTCAAGAAACCCATATCGTTGGCGTGAAGAGGCTTTTGAGAATATCCAGCTTCCTTATGGACTGCTGGATGATATAGCAGAATGGCGTAAAGAGTCAAAAGCCATTGCTAAGGAAAATAGTTCTGAGGTCTATATCAAATCTATTAGAGATTTCTTGCCTCCGGCCTCCAAAATTCTGATCAAGCTGATTATCGAGGAACTGATATACAACGTCATTCCTATGAAGCAGCATAACTTAAAGAAAATTGGATTTGCCAGAGAAACTATCAAACTTCTTGGTGCTGGTAACGAACAGGTTGCTGACAATAATTATTTCAGTCAAACCAATAGGGAAGCTAATGAAGAGCGACTAAACAATATCATTTATCCGACCTCTACTGAACTTATCAAAATTGACCCGGCCAAAGCTGTGGCTCAATATGTGGAAGCTGGAGAATTATGTACTGAAGATGAGGTACGAAAGATTGCTCTCTGGTCTCAGAAAGAAGAAATGCGCCGGCACAAGCAAAAACTATTGAATGACGCATATACTCGTGAAAGGATGAGAGCTGATGAAGAAGAGCTGAATAAGGTATTGTTTGATAATATCGAAAATCTTTATGAAGTCATCTTCTCAGCAGATACAGTTTATATGTGCATAGAGGATGAAAAAGCTAAATGCTTTGGGGCACCGGCTGGAATTGCGATATTCCAGATATTTGATGCCAGCCTTTTTAAGTCATCATATTCTCAACAATATCTCACAAACTATCATATCAATAAGTTTAGAGATATGTCTCACGTAGCAAACTGTATCGTATGTGATTGCGAGAACCCGGTTAATCTTCAGTTGAAAGTCTTTACCTATAAAGAACTCTGCGGGATTCTTAGAATAAAACGAGAGCAGCTACCATACACTTTCCAAAATTATATCAGTAATTATTATATGCCTTATTGCGGCAACACAATTTTGGATAATGTCAATCCGGAATATATGGTTTGTGATCCTCGAAGCAGAGAGCATAGAAACTCCTATTCAATAGGTGTTCCCTTGAATAAACGTTGTTTCAACAAGCTCCGAAAGAAATACTGGAAGTATGAGAAGAGTCTTGTAACCATTAACTACGGGAAAGGTACATTAACCATTCAAAAATATCAATAAGATATGGCTAAAAAGATAAAAGAACTTGATTCTATGACTCTTTCAGAAATAAAAAATCTGAAAGAAAAGATGGAGGATGAAATTCGTGAAGCTATATGGGCAATCGAGAAAAAGTATAAAGCCAAATATGAATTTGGTCAACTGGGAGTAGATACCCACACATCTTTTAGTGATATGGAGGAAAAACCGTATCTGTACGTTGACGTGAAATTTTACTATGATGAAGAAGAAGTCTAATAGTGATCGTCAATTCCGAAAATATCCACAAACTGTAGTGATACGTTGTCCGTGCTGTCAACAAGTGTATTACGTTATGCCTTGGTTTGACGCAAATGGGGAAGCTGAATATCGCTGCAACTGTGGCTATCGGAGTAAAATAAAACTTGCTAAATACCCAAATGGATAAAAATATATCTAACAAGAAACCTGCAATTTGTGGCGGGTGTCAAAAGGAATTATACCCACTACCAATCCTATCTCCAGTTGTTAATGATGAGTTGTGGGAACAGTGTCTAAGTTATTACAACCTATCTGAAAATAGACCGGGGCCACAGCTCTCAGCTATGACCCCACAATATATCTGTGCAGAATGTATGGAAAAGGCACTTGGACGCAAACTAACTCTGAAAGACTTGAAAACCGTACCCTTTAATGTCTATTTCAATCTTTATTACTTTCATAATGTGCCTTTTGATACAGTGGTAAACATTCGTAATCACGCAAAACAATACATTAATAAGGCACCACAATTCAAGACACCAGGGTTACAAACAGAGATGAACTTTATCGCTGGTGTGGCAATGCCATTTCTTCATTCTGACCTTGCCGGATATGCAAAATCATTGTTGGCTTTGCTGTCTGATGATGAATTAACTGAAGAGTTAAAGCGTCGAGACAAAGAGCGCCAAGCTCAATATCCTCGTGGCGCTCATTGTCGTGATTGCAAACATTGTGGAGAAGGCCATACTTTCAAACATCACTTATGGACTACAACGGTTTGTTTTGCCAAACCTAAACCAAAGATGGGACCAAACCACTATTATGCGACCTCTTTATCTTGTAAGATTTACGATAAATTTGAACCAAAATGAGCAAACTAATAGCAATTTGGAAAATCTTGTGGTCTCACCAGTATGCAGTATTCACTTTCAAAGAAGCTGCACCTGACCCAACATGGTTGACCGTGCCCACTTTTTCGTGGGTGGTATCGAAAAACTGGAGAGAAAATCATTTCTTCTGGTTTATCCGTGAGCGACTAACGAATATCGAGAAATACAATGGAGTATTAAATAAATAAATCATTAAGTATGGAAACAGCAGCATTATGTATCGGGTATGCGATACTCACACTGATGGCAATGATCATCTTACTTTTTGCTTTCGCATTAGGGTGGTTTGCAATTCACGAAGCAAGAGGTATTATATCCTCACGCAAATGGCGAAAACGTAAGTTAGAACAAATGAAATACGAGACAGCAAGAGATTGTGCGTACTATCTCAATCGTTGGGAATTACCGACAGATACGACAATCTTTGTTGCCTGCAACTATTTTGACCGAAAGGTCAAAGAATTGAAGAATAAACAGTGATAATTATGGAAGAAAAACTGAAAGCGGTTCATCAAATCCTTCAAGATGACTGGTATGCCGTAATATGCTTAGACCCAACTCAACAAAGAGGATGGTATATGGGCTTCATCCCAGATGATGAAGCCGAAGCATACAGACTCTTTTGTGGAGTTTGTGATATGATAAACCGTACATATAAAGAGAAATTCAATCGAGACTTAATCACATTCAACAATAATTCATCAAATTGACTTATGGAAGATCTAACATTAGAAGCTCTTTACCAGCTGGTAAGGGAAATGTGGAAAGTGAAAGAAAATAGAGATAAGAAAGTCCAAGTCTGGTTTTGGAGTTCGGCTAAACAAACTGGAGCTTGCTTATTCGATAAAATCGGAGCAGTAGTTGATGCCGGCAATTACTTTGAATCCAGAGAAGAAACTTCAACTATACCTGTTCTCAAAATTGAAGAGCGTTAAAAATGGCAGCAAAAGATTATGTATTTGTTGAAAGTGGATTAGGAACAATCTATCTCGCAAAGAAAACCAAGACACCAAATCTAATGTCGCAAGACCGTAGAGTTGTGACAGATGATGAAATTATAGGTTTGTTTGAGCACTACTTGAAAAGATGGTGCGAAGAAAACAACACCACTCATCTTGGCATAACTGATCAAAATGGCAATGAAATTTTCAGAGCAATCTTAACTAAAAACAACAATGCAAGCAATAGTGATTAAGACTGGAGAGGTTGTCGAAGTTGAGAAGACAGCAACCTATTGCGCAACCTGGAGTGGGAACAAGCAGATATATAATGAGTCTGAACTTCTCTTTGAACCATCTACAAAAATTGATGGCTGGGTTGCTCGTAATGCTACTGGAAAGATTTTATTCTTCAAAGGTAAACAAGCACCCAGCAAACCAAATTATGAAAAATTGCCAAAACAATGGCATGGAAGTGCGCCCCCGGATAATGGCATACCCATCGTTCCTCAATCCGCTTTCCCTGAAGTCACATGGGATTCCGAACCTCTTGAAGTGACTATTATCATAAAACCAAAAGAAAAATGAAATTCGATGTTCGATTCATCCAGAAAAAGCCCAAGGCTCTGGAGTGGCTATATCTGTTAATTTTCGGACTTGGACTATTAATAGCTGTACCATTCGTAGCAATGGCTATCGTATCAGAAATTATCTTATATGCTGGAAAGGCATGGATTCAATGGCTTTCTCGCATACTTGATATAGAGTTCACATTATAATTCACCTAAAACAAAGGAACAATGACAAAAGCAGACATTGTAAACGAGATCGCCCAAAAAACCGGGCGTGAAAAGAAGGCTGTCACTGAGTGTGTAGAAGCCTTTATGGAAACAGTAACTGAAGAGCTTGCTCGCGGAGGCCGTATCGAGCTTCGTGACTTCGGCAACTTCATGGTCAAAGAAAGGGCCGCAAAGATTGGTCGCAATCCGGCCACCGGCGCAGTCGTAAACATCGCCGCCAGAAAGATGCCGGTATTCAAGCCCAGCAAGACCCTCAAAGACAAAGTTCTCTAACAACGTGCCCCGGACGGCCTCGTAAAATCCAACTGAAACCGTAATGAGAAAATTCGATTCAATCGTAGGAGTCTCAAAAGACTTCGCTCAGGAAGCCGTAAATGCTAATCCTGCCTACAAAGAAAGTGAAGAGCAGATTATGCTCGCTGTTGACTATGGCCATGAAAGAGCCTGGATGCAGCTTGAAACAATGAGCTTTGGAGATGCTATCAATGCTCTCAAAGCTGGTGCAAAAGTGGCCCGTAAAGGCTGGAATGGCAAGGGAATGTTCCTCTGGCTCAAACCAGCTGCCAACGTCAAATCCGAATGGTGCAAGGATCATATGCTGAAGAAGCTCGCAGATGACAATGGTGGGGCAATCGAAGCCCTTGGCACTATCTGTATGCTCACTGCACAGCATCAGATTCTCACTGGCTGGCTCGCTTCCCAGACTGATATACTGGCCGAGGACTGGGTTGTTATCTCCGAACCTGAATGAGAATCCGTCTGACAAATCCCGCAATGCTCGATAAAGTGCTTGAAAAACTTGATGAAGTTTGGCCCTTTGGAGAGGATAACGAGCGTTTCATTGAGCATTGCGTTCCTTCTCTGAAAGAAAAGATTACCCAAGGCCAGACGGTAATCCTTGAAACTGAGATAGGCAATATGGGAAATGGTATTGTTCAGATACCTTCTTATTGGACTCTCGACGAACTTCCCACTGATGAGGAATTTCTTAACAATGGAAACGAGTAAGGTTTTTCTCAGAGATATGAATACTGGGGAGGAACTTGAAATTCTCCCCGGCACTGTTGAAGTATCTTGGACTGACAAAGACACACATCCAATAGACATTCATCATTCATACAAATTTGAATGTAGTGTCAATCTGCCTCTGATGAATGAGGTGGCAAAGGAGCTTTTCTTTGGTAGTCCAGGATATAAAACCGCTTGTAGGCTTGCTGATGAACTAAACGACCTGATTGAAGAGTATCACGCTCCAGGGACACCAAGACGTGAACGTCGGGCCATCAGACGTGAGTTCGTCAAAATCTACAGGATATTCCGCAAACACTGTAAAGAATGTAAAATTAACTTTAAGTTTGTGAGACCAGAAAAATAAGAATAGGGGCAGTCAATCAGTAGCTGCCCCTATCTTTTTTAGAACTTCATAGCTGCCAATACCTTGTTTCGACTGGCAGTATCACCTTGATTGTTGTAGTAGATCTTTTCACAGTTCTCTATGCTGGTGCCCATCATATTCGACACATATATAACCGGCACCCCCTTACTGATATAATGTGTTATCGCTGTATGCCTGAAAGTGTAGGTATGCAGCGGAAACGAACAACCCAGCGCCTTGCCGACTTTTTTTAGCCAGTTGTTCAAATTCCCTATAAAGTGTTTTATATCCCCATTATTGGTGATCTGAGTTTTCAGTTTCTCCTTATTCCGAATAGGGAAGATATAGCCGTCCTTGGCTAATCTTCGCCATCGGAGCATTATACGGTCAAGTTCTGTATTGATTGGAACAGAGCAAGGCACGGCTTGCTTCTCAGCAATCTTTCTTCGGTTGAACACAAAGTGACTGATACCGCCTATTTTCTTGATGTCCGAATATCGGAGAGCGATCGCGTCACAAGCAGACTGGCCGGTGTAGAGAATGAAGAGGCAGAAATCCCGGTACAGCTCATTCAGAGGTGACTTGGAGATTGATGACAAATCCAGAGTGGTAAACTTCTTACATTGCTCTTCAGTCAGTGTGTGGAACTTCTGGGAGCTGGAGCTTGGTTTCTTGAACCAGTTGCATTTCTTGAAATCCTCAGCTTTCAGATACCCCTCCTTATCAGCTTTCATAATCAAAGAATGGAGTATCTTTGAGACATAGCACATTCCTGTGCCTTTACGCGCGCGCTCGACCCATTCAAACACGTTATTCACGAAAGCTGCATTAAGCTCCGTAATCAACAGTTTTGAGTATTTAATCTTTTTTGCCTTGCAGAACTCCTGAAGTCTTTTGTCACATTTCAGGTAGTTCTCAAAACTGCCCTTTCCAGAGCCGTCTGCGTGCTTGTTTTTGTTGAGCTGGTCAACTACATACTGGATAAATTCTGAGACCGTCATGGCCTTCTGAGAGGGCTCTGTGGCCGTTTCCATAGCAGCTATCATACCAAAGACGCTGCCAGTCCAGTTGATTGCCATTTCATCGTACCTCTGCCGGAATTGAACCAGCATGGCATTGTTCTCATCACTGAAAGGGCAGCTTGGGATAAAGAGCTGCTTCTTCTGATTCCAGTGCTTCTTCTGGATGGCTCCTTTCAGCATTTTGGTGACGTTGATAAACTTTGTCTCGCCGTCCTGATAGAGCCTCAATCTTAGTTGGAACCCTTTGGTCCCGAACATCTGATAGTTGATTGTAATCATTACGTTGCTTTAATCAGTTAATGTTGGCGCATTGTCTGTCACAAAATATGCACATCATTGACTGACCCAAGCCACTACACTGCAAAAATACCCCAAAGTGTACAGGGTATTGACAGAACTTAGAGTGGGCTAACTCTAAGATAATCAGCTATAAAAAGAGAAACTCAGTAAACACTTAGTGTACAGTGTAAACTGAGTTTCATCAATCTGGTGGTGCCACCAGGAATCGAACCGGGGACACAAGGATTTTCAGTCCTTTGCTCTACCAACTGAGCTATGGCACCTTTTGGGGTTGCTTCTGTTGAAGTTTCTTGTCTGATTTGTCGCTCTCTAGCGTCCTTATCAGCCCCGTTTGCGATTGCAAAGTTAGATACTTTTTGCGGTTCTACCAAATTTTTTGGTCACTTTTTTCAATATTTTTTATCTTTTATTTTTATCGCATTATTTATCAACTATTTATTTTTGTCTTTTTTTCGCGTTTATTGGGTGATCGTATGGTATTTTTGATATTTTTTGGTGGGTAGCGGATATGTCGGTCTCGGTTTTGTCGTTGTCAAGGCTGTTTTTATTTCCTTTTGCGGAAGCGTCCGAAGATGTAGGCGGTGCCTTCCTGTAGTTCGGGACTCTTCCCTATCCACATTATAAGCAGGTATGCCGCTGCACCTACTGTGATCTCAATCATCATCTGCATGGGTGCCGGCAGCGTGAGGACCGACATCATGCGGCAGACACACCACATGACGCAGGCGGCGGAGGCAAAGGGCATGAGGTCGTAGATCATCGCCCCTACCCTATAGCCAATCGCCCTACCGGTCATTGTCACCACTATGACGAAGGTGACAACTGAGGCTATCAGCTGACCCCATACGAGCCATTCTACGCTTCTAAGAAATACCGTGGATATTATCGCCAAAGCTATCGCGCTATCCTTTATGAGTTCTATTATGAAGAGGCGTTTGCCGTAACCTTTTGCAAGCATGTAGTTGCCGTAAAGCGACACGAGCACCACGAATATGCCGCGTATCACCAGTATCTGAAACAACAGTATCGATGCGTCCCATTTGGATCCGAAGAGCGTATGGAATAATGACTCCCCTATTGCGGCTAATCCGACCATGGCAGGGAAGACTATGAAGGCCCCAAAACGGTTGATGCGTCGCACGTAGCGGCGGAAATCGTCGGGATTATCCTGGAATCTTGAGAGGAGTGGCACGAATGATGCAGTAAGCACCTGCGATATTGATGCGCTACCCATCTTGCTCCATTTGTCAGCCTGTGTGTAGACTCCAAGCGACTTCAATGAATAGAACGCACCTATGATGAAGGAATATATCGTCAGGAAGAGCGTGTTGAGCATTGATGAGGAGAATACGCTCAGTCCTATACGCCATATCTTACGGAATGATTCTATCTTTATCCATGATGTGGGGAACCATCCCCCGGTAGCCCACAGTATCCCCGTCTTTATACCTGCCAATGCCACCGACTGCCATACGAGTGCCCACGCACCGTATCCTGCCAATGCGAGGGCGATGCCAAGGAGTCCGCCACCGGTCTGCGCCACAAGATTCGACACGGCAATCATCTTCACGTCCATACGTTTCATGAGGCGGTTGGTCTGCACAATCGCGAGAGCGTTGAGCACAAAGGTAAGAAACATCACTTTCGACAACGGTATCAACCTACGGTCATGCTGGAATATATCGGCAATCAACGGCGCCGCAAACCATAGTATACAGTATATTCCCACACTCACTATGAGGTTAAACCAGAATACCGTGGAATAATCCTTCTCCGTCGGGTCCTTTCGCTGGAGCAGCGCTGCCCCAAAACCGCTGTCGGCAAATATTATTGCGAATGCCTGAAAAACGAGAAGTGCCCCCACGAGTCCGAAATCCTCCTGCGAGAGCACATTCGCGAGCACAATGCCCACCACGCCATAAAGCACTTGCGATGCAAGCCTGTCTATGGCATTCCATTTAAGAGTACGTGCCGTCTTCAGTTTCAACGGCACGTCGGTATTGTTGTTGACATCTTCTGCCATCAGTCTATTTCTTAATCACTTCCGGCTTAAAATAATCATTTCACTCATCATCATCGTCATCATCCTCCTCCCCGTCATCTTCTTCATCTTCTGACTGAGAGGCAGATTCCTCTTTCATGGAATCATTCCCTTCCATATATGAGCCTGACGTGCGACCCTCCGGCAACGGATAGAGCTTGCCGCCTCCCGATTTCTTCACCTGCGGATCACCCTTATAATATACCTTTGTCGAACCGATTCCCCTCACATTCAGCTTCTGCAACGGCCAGCAACCGATCGAACCGCTGCCGAGAATCTTGCATTGCACCACATCTGCCTCAAGACGGTCGGCGGAGATCGTGCCGGTGCCCACCATCTTCAGCACAGCCTCCTTGCACGTGCCGGAGACGTTGACAGAGCCATTTCCGGTAGCCACTCCGGCAATCACCTTGTTTGCCTTGACATTCTCCACGCGCACGGAGCCATTGCCTACCTGCGTCACCTTGAACTCGGCACAAGCCGCCGGATTTTCCACCGTAAAATTGAAATTAGATGCATTTTCCACTCCCGTAAGGAAATCGGAATATATATAGAGAGTCGGGAGGTCGGGATGACCCACGTCCTCTGTCGACACCTGTATCTTCAGATTTCCATTCTTCGGAGTGATTATGAAGGCGTCGGCAAACTGCTTGTCGCCTCTATACTGTATGAATCCGGAGGAATCCGGCAGACAACGGTACACCACGTTAACGTTGTCGCACACTTTCACACGATCAAACTGACCGACCTCTACCTTATAGTTGTTAATTTCCTGTGCCCATCCGCACAACGACACTGAAAGTAGGATTACAAGATAAAAAATTTTATTCATAGACTTTTCTTATGTTTATTCCCGTGGTTATTCCTATTGGCTTACCTGACGGAGTACAAGCAGGCATTGCCACATCATATATAACGTGGTCTCGTCAATCTTTAGCCGAAATACTTTTCTTCTATTTCACGGAATATCTGTTCAAGTTCGTCAGCCGTCTCAGCACGGAGCATCCGTATTCTGGTCTGCCTGAAATCGGGCAGACCCTTGAACAATGGGGTTGCCGCAAGATGCCGGCGGATGTGTAGTATACCACGATATTCATCTATGCGGTCGATGCTCTCACTTATCTGACGACGCAACAGGGCAAATTTCTCCGCATCCGTCAGCGGAATCCACTCCCCTGTGCGCAGATATTGCTCCACGTCATGAAAAATCCAAGTGGCACCGATCGCTCCCCTCCCTATCATCACTCCGTCAACGCCATAATCATCGAAAGCCTTAGCCGCTCCCTCAGGCGTGGTGATGTCGCCGTTGCCGATTATAGGTATCTCCATCTTACCGGATGACTTCAGTTCGCCGATCAGCGACCAGTCGGCATCCCCAGTATACATCTGTGCCCTCGTGCGTCCATGCACAGTAAGCGCGGCTATACCGCAATCTTGCAGCCTTGGAGCCAAATCGGTTATGATCTTGCTCTCCGCATCCCATCCCAGGCGTGTCTTCACCGTCACCGGCAAGCTGACTGCCTTCACCACAGACTCCGTTATTGCAAGCATCTTGGGCACATCTCTCAACATGCCTGCACCTGCACCCTTACCCGCCACCTTCTTGACCGGGCAACCGAAATTTATATCTATTATATCCGGACCGGCGTCCTCCACCATCTTGGCAGCATCGACCATAGCTTCCGGATCACGTCCATAGATCTGTATCGCCACCGGACGCTCCCTCTCATCTATATTCAGCTTGCGTGCGGTCGACGCGATATTACGCACGAGAGCCTCCGATGATACAAACTCCGTGTAGACCATCTTCGCACCCTGTTCACGGCATATCAGACGGAATGACGGGTCGGTGACGTCTTCCATCGGAGCAAGCATCACCGGGCGTTCCCCGAGATCAATATTTCCTATTTTCATCGTATGTTTTCTTATTTTTGTTTTGTCTTATCAAATCAGCGTCAGACACGCGCACTTGTCGGGCGACAGGAGTTCAGCCACCTGACGCATCTCCTCTGCCGTCACAGCCATTATCCGATCAGCCGTGGTTGATATGTCGTTGATACGGTCGTAATACAGCAGGCTCTTACCCATAGAGATCGATCTGCTCTCTATATTGTCGGAGCTGACGAGCAACTGACCGCAATATTGACGTTTTATGCGCTCAAACGTGGCAGCGGATAGCGACGACTGTGCCAGACGGTCAAGCTCTCCGGCTATTATACGGCGGCATTTACCTACCGTCGACGGATCTGATCCGAAATAAATGATAAGGAGTCCGCTGTCGCTCAGCAATCCCACGCTGCTGTCTACCGTATAGACGTATCCCCTTCTCTCGCGCAACTCACGGTTAAGGCGAGAATTCATGCATGGTCCGCCGAGATAATTATTCAGAAGAAAGAGGGCATATCTTCGGGGATCTTGCCTACAGAACACCCTTGCACCCACGATAGTATTCGCCTGATGGTTACCACGGTCGCGGCGCAGGTCAAACGGCTCCATCGGCGGCGGCACGATACGGTTATGCCCCCTGTCAGGAAAGCTCATGCAGGAGAAATATCTCGACACGAGCCGCTCCACCCTCTCCGGCGGCAACGGACTGCTGCAATACACCACCATATTGCCGGGAGTATAGTAACGGTCGAGGAATCCGCGACAATCTTCCCCGGTCAGTTTCTTGACACTTTCCGGCGAACCGAGGATATTGTGGGAAAGACAGGATCCGGCGTATGCCAGCTCCTCAAACTCATCATATACCGATTCCGACGGGCTGTCAAGATAGCTATTGATCTCCTCCACCACCACTTCCCTCTCGCGGTCAAGCTCCGCTTTCGGGAAGCAACTTGCCGTCAGTATGTCGGCAAGCAGTTCCATGGCTCTCTCCTCATAACCTGACGGGGCATTCGTGTAGACCACCGTCTCCTCCTTTGATGTGTAGGCATTCAGCTCGCCCCCCACCACTTCCATACGCGCCGATATCTGCCAGCTGCGCCGTGATAGGGTCCCCTTAAATATAGTATGCTCCACAAAATGCGCGAGTCCGTGGCAATCCCCGGCCTCGTCGCGGCTTCCGGCATTAATC
This sequence comes from Lepagella muris, assembly GCF_004793975.1. Taxonomy (NCBI): domain Bacteria; kingdom Pseudomonadati; phylum Bacteroidota; class Bacteroidia; order Bacteroidales; family Muribaculaceae; genus Lepagella; species Lepagella muris. The sequence continues at coordinate 71,566 of NZ_SRYB01000019.1, read as the reverse complement.
ACCGCCCCTATATAACTGACGAGTCCATTCGTCCGACGGCTGACCACTCTCAGACCGTTTGCCAATGTGAAGATATTGTATGCATGATCCATATTTTCCTTCTTGCTTTTTAGAACTACAAAATTAATAAATTTTCCTTAACTTTGTATCCGTATCCACCCAGGGATACACAAACCTTAAAATTACTCTTAACGAATATGAGCCGTTTTTTTAAAGAATCGCTTCCCCTCCTTTTCATACTCCTGATTGTCGCATCCTCATGCAGTAACCCTTCGGGACAGTCAAGCAGTCTTGAGGCGGAGATTCCATACGACGTGCTAAGACGTCTTAATGCCACCATCACCAAGGCACCTATATATCAAAAAAAGAAAGTAGAGAAGATCGACTCTCTTAAAAATCTACTTAAAGCAGGCAACCAGCCCTCCCGGCAGTGGGAGGTGCTTCTCAAAATAGCCTCACTTTACCGACAGATGAATGCCGACTCCTCAATATTCTATGCTCAAAAGTCGGTCTATGCAATCCCGGCAGATGACAATGGCATACGCCTAATTAAGAGCGAGCTCGCCACAATAATGGCTCTCAGCACCGCCGGAATATTCCCTCCTGCCATACAGAGACTTGACTCTATAAGCAAGCTAAATCTCCCACATGACGCCCGCATTGAATTTTGGAAAACATCGAGGATGTTGTATTCTTATATGCTGGCATTCGTACAAGACCATGGGGAATATTCCGAGATATTCAGGAAAAAATACATCCAATGTGACGATTCCCTGCTCTCCCTTCTCCCTCATTCCGATCCTTTCCGACAATTCATATTTTCCGAACGCCTCGCCTCTGATGCAAAGTGGGAGACTGCCCGCAAGAATCTTGAAACGATATTGAGAGAACAGCCAAAAGAGAGCAACATCTATGCTATGGCTGCTTTCCAACTCGCGTTTGTCAACATGAATCTCGGCAATCCCGCGAAATATGTGGAATATCTTGCGCTTTCCGCTGAAAGCGACATAAAGCAATCTGTGAAGGAGGGTATCGCTCTCCCAACCCTTGCATACCGACTATATGAAATGGGAGATATTGACGATGCCTTCAAATATATAAACTTCGCCCTTGAGGAAGCCAACAGCGGCAACATACGAATGAGGATGGTATCAATAGCGCATTCATGCCGCTGATTGATGAGGCCTACCGTAAAAAAATCAATGATTCCAACAATAAGATGCTCGCATACCTCCTCATATCGACCACCCTCCTAATAATCGCACTGATTCTCTCCACCTCTCTGATACGCAACATACGAGACTCGCGTGCAAAGGAGAAGAAACTCGCCACAGCCTCAAAGAAACTGGAGGCATACGTAGGCAACTTCATCGGACTTTGCTCAAATTATGCGTCAAGACTTGACCAGTTTGGCAAACTTATCACCCGTAAAATCAACGCACGCCAGACCGACGATCTTTTGAAGCTCGTATCCTCAGGACGATTCAATGAAGAAGACAACGATGAGTTCTATCGGCTAATCGACAAGGCAATCCTTGACCTGTTTCCTGACTTTGTCGACAATATCAACACCCTTCTGATGCCCGACCAACAGATAGCGCTTAAGCCCGACATGCAGCTTTCTCCCGAACTGCGCATCTACGCGTTCGTAAGGCTCGGAGTAGACCAGAGCAACAAAATCGCACAGATTCTAAACTACTCCTCCAACACTGTCTATTCTTACCGTAACAGGATGAGAAATCGCGCATTTGACCGCGATAATTTCGACAAGAACGTGGCAGAGCTCGGGTATAACAATTAATTTTCACGTCATATCATCACTTCATAATCTATATATAACCTTATATTTAATCTATATTTAATTTTTACAACATAATGATTTACAATATATTAAATTAAATAAAATCTATATACATACAATATTATGGTTAATATCACTTGCAAAACATGTTTTTGATGATTAATTTTGCATTGTTCTCAAAAGAGAGAATCACTACTCTCTCAACTGAGACACCTCAAAATAGATTTATAGGTAAATAATTCATAAGGATAAATGACTCATAGGTTATAAGGTAAGTATTATTATTTCGATAGTTTTTACAGTAATAATCTACATTAAGGTAAAAAAGAGAAAAGGTTCAGATATTCTGAAAGAAATCGGGGACAGTTTAGATTAAATAAATCGTTTATGTTAGGTTTGTAGAAATAATTTTGATTCGCAACGTGGCAGACTTCTTGTGAAAGAAGTCTGTTTTTATTTATAATCCTGCTTCCAAACTTCTGTTTCATTTGTTATAGTATAAGACAACACTGATAACATAAAAAGACTCATCAACCATGCCCTATAATTACAGATCAAAGACGTTCATATTGCTGCTCGCCATCACAATCGGCATATCCACAGGATTAGTTGCATGGCTGCTGAAGCTCGCAATCTCATCATTGGCAAATGTATTCCTGACTCACATACATGATGCAAAGCCCGACTGGTGGCTACTTATCACGCCTGCAGTGGGAATAATCCTAACCGGAATATTCTCCAGATACATTGTGCGTGAGAATCTTGAGCATGGCACGGCTCAACTGAAACGCAATCTCAGAAAGAGACTCTACAAAATAAGGCGCAACCGATGCATCTCTCCTCTCATCGGCTGCTCCCTAACGCTCGGATTCGGCGGCTCCGCCGGAGCCGAAGGACCTATAGCGTCTGCCGGAGCCGCCATAGGCAGTAATATCGGGCAATACGTCCATGCAGACAACGATACCCTCAAGACATTTATCGGATGTGGGGCAAGCGGCGGTATCGCCGCCATATTTGCTGCTCCTATTGGAGGACTGATGTTTTCACTTGAATTGCTACGTATCAACTTAAACGTCAATTCCGTATTGATGCTGTTCGTCACGAGCCTAACCTCCTATCTCACCATCTCTGCACTGACAGGGTTCAGCACAGATCTTTCATTCACTGCATATCCCGACTTTGAGATACACGCCATCCCTATGGTGATTCTATTGGGGTTATTCTGCGGTGCATACAGCATCTACTACACCTCTGTTACATCATACATGGATGCCGCCTATTCCCGTATCCGAAATCCATGGATACGCAATCTATCGGGCGGACTGATGTTGGGAGCCACACTTCTTATGTTTCCGTCAATGTACGGGACAGGCTATCCGATCATAACCGACGTAATCAACGAGCATCCCGAGTCTCTTGCCAAAGGTTCTCCTTTGATGGAGATATTATCCGGCGACAAATTGCTGATAATAGCCGCTATATGCATACTTCTCTGCAAATGCTGGGCCGTGTCGGCATCCAACAGCAGTGGCGGCGTGGCAGGCGACTTCGCCCCGACCATATTCGCAGGGAGCATGGCAGGCTTTATTTTCGCCACCATGAGCAATCAGTGCTTAAACATGCATCTACACGTCGGGGCATTCTCATACATAGGCATGGCTGGAGTCATGGCAGGCGCGATACAGGCACCCCTTATGGCTATATTCATAATCTTGGAGATGACGCAATCCTATCATTTTGCATTGCCTCTAACCATTTGTGCCATCGTGTCATACATCACCACACGCTACGGACAACATATCCTCAAGAAAAAGGCATAAGAAAAGGGCACCCGGCTCGAAAGCCACCGCCCCTTTTCATAAAATAAGCAAATGTTTTATTATTTTATGTAATATTGCCTTGTTTAATAATGAAGTTGTATTAACTTCAATCTTTCGAAATCACTTATTTTCCGAGTCTTGCATTTTCACGCGCTATGTAGGCGTCGATGTCAAGACCATTCCCCAGGCGGAACTCCGGGAAATCATTCTTTATGGAAGTATAACATTCAAGAGCCTTGTCATACTTCTTCTGCTCGTCATAGACGTTAGCCTCCTTAAGGAGCACACGCGGAACAATCTGCGGATTGCCGTCTGCCTTTCTGACAGCTTTCTGATATGCGCTCAGCGCATCGTCATATTTCTTCAGATTGACGTAGCAGTCGCCGGTCAGCACCATTGCATTTGCATCAAGCACCGCATCATCCGACGAGAATTTCCCAAGATATTTGGCAGCCTCCTCATACTTACCCTCGTTGTAAAGAGCCTCGCCCGCACTGAGAGCGGCAAGATTGGCGGCATCGCTGCCACTGAAGTTGTCGGCGACCTGCTTATACTGCGCAGCTGCGATAGAGTCGTTAGCAAAAGCCTGCTGCTCCACCTTGTTATACGCCTCAAACGCCTTCTCCTCTCTGGGCTTACGATAACCGAAGAGATAACCCAATATCACAACAGCCACCAGGATGATCGCTCCGGTGGTGATGTATATGATTTTCTTATTGTTTGCAATCTTGTCGCCAGCTGCTGTAAGCTGCGAGTTCATCTTGTCGATTGCTGTCTCATCCTGCTGATTAGTATTCTGGGATGCCATTTCGTTTGTTTAATTGTTACTGAGGTTTTTGGTAACGCTGATTAAGCTTTATTTCCCTGCATGTCTCTTAAGGCTGCACTCATTTCTCTTTGGCTCGCTCTTTTAACACATGCTACGGTTTGGAATCGCGAAATTAAGCATTTTTTGTCGCAATCGCAATTTTTTCATGATATTTTTCTCTCCACTCCCATTTTTATGCTAATTTCGCAGTGTTTTTCATCAATTATGGACTACTTTAAATAAAATCCGTATGTCTTCATCGCAATCATTATCCCTTGACCAGCGTCTCTCAATGAGGCTATCCGCCCAGCAGCTCAGATTTGTGAAAATGCTGGAATTTAATGCACCAGAACTTGAGGAAGCCGTGGAACGGGAGATTGAAGACAATCCCGCACTGGAGGTAGTGGAGGAGCCGGAAAATGTCGACAAGGAGTTGCCTAGATACCGTACATCCATCAACAACTCGTCGCCCGACGACTATTCCGACTACGACTTCTCCCCTCCCGACACAGGCGAATCCTTGTATGACTGCCTGCTCCGCCAGCTGTCGGAGCGCGACATTCCGGAGAAAGTGCGTCTGGCTGCCACATACGTTATCGGAAACCTTGATTCCAACGGCTATCTGCACCGTACCATACCCGCCATAGTCAACGACATGGCGTTCGGTCCGGGCATCGACATCACGGAGGATGACGCCCGACGCGCACTTGACATTGTAAGAGACCTTGAACCATACGGCGTCGGGGCTACCGACCTGCGGGAATGCCTCATGATTCAACTGCGTCATCTCTCCGACTCCCAGCCGAAGGAAGATGCATTGAAAATCATAGAGTCGCAGTTTGAAGCTTTCTCCATGAAGCACACACACAGGATCATCACCGGGCTCAAGATCGACAAGGAGAGGGTTAGGAGAGCCATCGACCTAATCTTGACATTAAACCCGAAGCCCGGTGCGTCAATAAACTCCGATGCCGGGAATACCAATATAATAATCCCCGACCTTGTGATATCTACGGAAGACGGTATCCTATCAGTCGCGACCAACAACCGCATACCGGAATTGGCAATCGACAGATCTTTCTCCGAGGCTGTCAGAGAGATGGAATCCGGCGAACGGAGAAAAGCCAAGAGAGGGAGTGAGTTCATCACGTCAAGATATAACGATGCCCGAGATTTCATCAAGATATTACGACAAAGGCAGGAGACCCTCATCACCGTAATGACAGCCATCATGAAAATTCAGCATGAGTATTTCATGACTCAGGACGTATACCGACTGAAACCAATGATGATCAAAGATATTTCCGCCATGACAGGATTGGATCTCTCGGTCATATCCCGCGCCACAAACAATAAATATGTGGCGACCCCGTGGGGAATATTCCCTCTCAGGTTCTTCTTCAGCGACTCTATCGGCGAGGAGGGGGACGATGCTGCCGAGACACTCACAAACAGAAAAATCGAAGCTGAAATCTGCGCTCTCGTGGAGAAGGAAGATAAGCAGCATCCCCTTAGCGACGAGAAGATCCGTCAGGAGATGGAGGCAAAGGGGTACGACGTGTCACGCAGGACCGTGGCGAAATACCGCGACAGGCAAGGGATACCGGTGGCACGACTGCGCAAGGAATTATGACTTCAATTTTCCACAAATGATGAAATCGTCGGCATTCCACTCCTTTTTTTATCATAGCTGCAATATTCTTTAATTATTTTTTACTACTTTTGTATTTTAAAAGACAATAACAATCCAACAGGCGGTGACAATTCACATTGCCATCTCCATAAAACATTCAAGCCGATCACTTCATAATGAAACGACTCATCTACCTATTTCCATTATTCATCTCTCTCCTTGTATCCATCCCGGCAAAGGCTGTCACGGAAAAAGAGATGGATCAGGCCCGTGCCTTGGCAGCACAGGCTTACCTACGTTATGCCAACGATGGCTCAGGGTATCTCGACAACATTCATCCCAAAAGCATGTCTCAGCTTGAGCGTGCGCTAAAGACGAAGGAGAAAGAGAATATCAAGGCATTCAAGAATATTCCTGTCCCTTCCGACTATGCATCATGGGACAAACAGAAACTCGTGGACTATTGGGGAGTGAAGGCTTTCGCGGCAAGCGGACTCCTTCAGAAAGGGCGCGTGGGAAAGGGACGCGCTAAGAAAAACATATCCGCTATGAAAATATCCGAGCCGGTGAAGACAGAGAAGACTGTAGCCAAGCCGGCTGCCACCACTGCCAAACCCGCCCAGGACAAACAGGAAGCCGCCAAGCCTGCCCAGACTCCGGCTGATGCCCCCGAATCAGAGAGCAAAACCGATTCCTCCCTGAATGTAAGCCAGGAAACATCTGACACCACTGCTCCCAATCTTGATAATGATAAGTTTTTCGCCGATCTTGAAGAGGAGACCCAGATAAAAAAGGCCGAGGACCACACTTGGATATATATACTTATACTATGTATACTCGTAGCCGTCGTGGTCGCCCTCGTGGTGTTTGCGTCAAACGTCATGAAACGCAATGAGGCACGTCTTGCCGAAGCCGACCGCATTCATGATGATAATCTCACCCCTTCTGCCGACTCTGACAAGATGAGGGAGAAATTCGCCGCCGCAATGGCTACCAAGAATGAGGAATTGGCTACACTGTCGCAGAAAATAGAATCACTCAACTCTCTCAACACTTCTCTTAAAGTGAACATACAGGGTCTGACTGCAGAAGTGGTATCCCTACGCACAAGACTTTCGGAAGCAAACGCCCGCATAAGATCGTTTGAAGAGAAAGCAGCAGGCGCCACACCTCAGGCAGCTCCTGTAAAGCAACAGTCTGCAACTACAGCAACTCCCGCATCCACAGTCCCCACACGTCAGACATCACCGACAGATGCCGACACGCCTGCCGTGAGATCAATATATCTCGGCAGAGCAAATGCTAAAGGCATATTTGTGCGTGCCGACCGTTCGCTGATCCCCGGCAACTCGATCTATCGTCTTGACACAACCGACGGTTATGCCGGTTCATTCCGTGTGGCTGCCAATCAGGAAGTGTGGGAACATACGCTCCGCTCACCCATAGAGCTTCTTTCCGGAGCATGCATTGCCCCCAACTTCACAGAGACTTCCGGCATGACAAAAATTGTGAACGACTCTGCCGGCACAGCCATATTCGAAGACGGCTGCTGGAAGGTGATACGCAAGGCAAAGATACATTTTGAATAATGCAGCATAGCCACATTGAGACACGGGCTTATCAATCTGCCGGATGCAGATTGATAAGCCCTCTGTTATCAAATACAGTTTCCTGCGCCACCTGCTGGATATATTCCGCAAGTTCCGGATCAAAGTCAGCGGTCCATGAAGTCTGATAGTGCCGTCCAAGCATAGTGGCATATATCACGTTTGCCGCAAGATACGTACCTAACCGGGAGGGATGGCTACGATCCGGACAATACAGAGTGTCATACGGGCGTTCTTCCCTTACTCTCTTCCAAGCCATGCCAACTGGCGCACACATAGCACCTGTGGTATATGCCATCTCCAGATAGCTTGTCTTAATTCTATCCTGCATCCCCTCATACGTCATTGCCAACGGATAGGGATTATCGGGATTCCGGAATCCATCCTTATGACCCCACGTCATGTAGTAGATCACACGCGTATTTTTGTCAGCAGAACGGGCAAGGCTGTCAAGGCGTGCCGCGTAGGGATATACGTTTCTCACCACCGATTCCGTTTGCATGGCAGGGGCTGTGCTCTGCTCCTGTATCACCACAAAGTCCCATCCACCTTTCTTCAGAGCCTTTATCAATTCCGGATTCTCAAGATGCTTACGAAGCGTACATCCTCCCGGAGTGAATGACACTGCCGATATATTCATTTTCTCATGCACACCGGCACGGAGTGCCAACTGCCTTATCATATCCGGAAGATCATGATAATGCGTGTAGCTGTTTCCTATAAATAATACCCTCACCGAATCTTGTGATTCCTCGCCCTTCACATTATTGGGAAAGACCATTCCCGACAATGCCAGGAATGCTATAATAACTGATCTGATTTTCATTTTGCAAAAATACACAAAAAAAAATATATACCGACAAATTCATTTTATAAAATGGTATCCAAACAGTCGGTGACATACCACATACCGTCACAATTTATTTTTTAACGCACTAAAAATTTCGCAAAAGATTGCATATAATAAAATTTATTACTACCTTTGCACCCGAAATCACGAAAAGACACGTCTAATCGTGGATTCCTGCCCTGATGGCGGAATTGGTAGACGCGTTGGTCTCAAACACCAATGGAGCAATCCGTGCCGGTTCGATCCCGGCTTAGGGCACCCAAAAACCTTGCAACCTTTTGCAAGGTTTTTTTGTTTCTATATCCGACCGCATACTTTTTCTGTTGCCTCAAATGCAACAGATGCTAACAGTTGATTCACATCGACCGACGAGATTTCGATGATTTTACCCCTAAAATTCGTTAAAATCGCATTTTTTTAAGTTAATAGTGTTAAATATCCCATTTTATATGATATAAAACATAAAAAAAAGTCCTTTTTTGATTCGCGTTAAAAAAATTAGTATTAACTTTGCACCGTTTTTGATAGCAAATATTGTTTTATTATTTTTAAATTTTAACAAAGATGAAAAAAGTAGTTCTTTCACTCGCTGTTCTTTTCAGCGTAGCTATGGTTAGCTGTGGTGGCAACAAAAATGCAGCTCAGGATTCTGACTCTGTTGTAGTTGAAGAAGTTGCTGTTGAGGAAGTAGTTGTTGATAGCGCAGCTCCTGCTGATTCTGCTGCTCCTGCTGACTCTGCTGCTCCTGCTGCTGAGGCTCCCGCTGCTAACTAAGAATTAGCTCTCAAATAAGACTAAAAGCAATATTGACCGATGCCCTCCCCGAGAGCGTCGGTCAATTCTTTATATACAGACACATGGACAGCAATATTCCTGACTCACTTATAGGATGGGCAGACGACGTGGACTATGCAGTTACAATCTGCGACATCGACTGCCGGATTATTTATATGAACCGTCGTTCACGCGAGACATTTGCAAAGCATGGTGACATTATCGGGAAAAACCTTCTTGAATGCCACAACGCTAATTCACGCGAGAAAATTAAGGAGATGCTCTCTCTCGGCACATCCAATGCTTACACAATCAGCAAAGGTGGTGTCAAGAAACTGATTTTCCAATCTCCTTGGCGTAGAAACGGCGTGATTGCCGGGCTTGTTGAAACATCAATGATTATACCGGAAAATATGCCTCATTACGACAGAGGATAAGGTTTTACCCTCTCTTTCTTGGGCATTAGCAAAATTCGTTATAACTTTGTAAATTGTTGGGATCTTCAACTCACCCATGATTTTATTATGAATAAAAACCAAAAAATAATCCTCTTTGGAGGGATTGGAGTGCTCGCCGCTCTGGTGGGGCTGATTATTTTTCTTATAATTTCAAATGCGAACCGCACGAATGAAGTGAATGAGGCACGTGCCGAGACCGAGAATCTCCGTCTCGCCAACGACCGTCTACTGCTGACTAATGAATTCAACCAGTTGAATGCGGACTTCAACCAGTATGAGGATCAGCAGATATATCTGAAGAACGACTCTCTCGTGCAGAAATACAATGAGGCTCGTCTGAAGGTGGAAGGATTGCTGACTGAACTTAACCAGGAGAAGAAAAGCAATGCCTCCAACCGCAAGCGTATAAAGCAGCTCGAAAGCGAGATTGCAACTCTTAAAGGCATCGTGAAACATTACCTGGAGGAGATCAAGCGTCTTGGTGAGGAGAATGAGGGTCTACGCCAGGAGATTCAGCAGGTGACTCAACGCAACGAGCAGCTCGCCTCGCAGGTGACAAAGGCTACAAGCCGTAACGAGGAGCTTTCCCAGACCGTAAAACTCGCAAAGAAGCTCAATATAACGGGACTTTCGCTACATGCCTATAACAAGAAAGGAAAGAATGAGAAAAACATCACCAAGGCCCGTCAGCTCGGTGTCAGCTTTATCGTGAGCCCTAACAACACTGCCGCTCCCGGCATGAAAGACTTCTTCATCCGAATACTTAGCCCGGAGGGATTCCTGCTTGAAGGTGGAGGCTCGTTCACAATTGACGGACAGACCGTAGCTGCCACTGCCCACCGACAGATGGAATATGCCAACGAGGAGCTGAGCGTAAGTGTATATTGGGATGTAAACACCACCCTTACTCCCGGCGACTATACAGTCGAGGTCTTTGCCGACGGATACCGTCTCGCCTCTCGCCATTTCACAATGAAGAAATAATCCCCCGTCTCATAAGAAATAGTATCTTGAAATAATCTGAATCTGGTGTGTATCGCTTGTATCGGGGGTGATACACCGATACAACCGATACAACCGATACAAGCGAATCACAAGGGAACGAAGAAAAGAAAGAAATTATTTTTAAATGAATAATTTCTTTCTTTTCTTTTTTCTTAGTGTGAGTCCGTATCTAAAAGACTATGGGCGGCTTCCCATCGGAAGTCGCCCATAGTCTTTATTATGCTTTGACGAAATTATGCCTTGACGAAGTCTGAATCATACCTTATGTATGACCCACCTAAATCATAAATTTCAGTTTGCCATCACCTTCTTAACGGCATTACCGCAACGCAACACGTAGACACCGGGAACAACACTCACGCTGCCGCTGACTGTCACGCTGCCTACCATTCTGCCGTCCATGCTGTAGATCTCAACCACGCCGGGAGCATTGTCAACCACAATCTTTCCATCGGCTGCATACGCCATCAACGTCTCTCCATCAGCCTCGATACCATCTACTGCCGACGACACACCTTTGCTCGCGATAACCACATAACAGTTAGCGGGTACAGTCACTTTCTTGTCAGCAGCATTGAAGGATGGCGCACTGCCGTATGATTTCGACATGATTGTATAGGCATCATTATCTGCCTGCAAGAAATCCACACTGAAAGTGCGCACGCCTGTCACGTTAGGATTTATAACAGTATAAAGCTCCTTACCATCTGCAATCGACACCATTGTCCTGCCGTTCTGCCAATTGTTGGAATTGCAAGCCATGGAGAAAGTGGCAGACTCTGTGAAGAGCTCCGGATTCCCGGTGCGGAGTGCGATAAGCTCTGAATAATTGTCATACAATCCCTTATGATCGGCATCATCAAGCAATCCCCAATTTACGATCTTGGGATCCGTATTGTTGCCGCCGTTCTGGTTTTTTGTAGTCTGGGAGTTACCAAGTTCAGAGAACTGCCATATCATGTGGGCACCCGGCGCAAGTATCATCTGCACGGCTGCTGATCCGAGACGCTGCATCGACACCTTCTCATTCCCCTTAACGCCTGCTGCGCCATCCTTATTCTGCTTGTAGGCGAGACGCTCCTCGTCATGACTCTCCAGATATGACACCGTTGAGCCCCATGTGCGGCTGTCATTGGGTGCATACATCCTGTTGAGATTGGAATTAGAATTATATCCCATTGCGAACTGGCATCCTGCCCCATTGATATTAGCCCAGTTGAGCTGACCTGTCTCAGCCATCTCATTCTCCTCTTTTGCTCCGGCAAGGTTCTCATTGATGAAATAAGCGTTCGGATTGACTGATTCCACCACTTTCTGAAGCTCTCTCATACGTGCCACGCGGGAAGCGTTGTAGGCGTTTGTGCCGGAATCGCCACTGTTGGCGTATGAATCATTATCACCGAGACCCTTCACGAGGTCGAAACGGAATCCATCAAACTTATACTCCTCCATCCAGTAGCGGAGCACGTCTACCCATTGCTCCTGCACCATCGGGAAACCCTGGTTCCAGTCGTTGAGCACGCTGTAGGCATGAGGCGCATTCATATTGTAGAACGGATTGGAACCTACAGGATACATCTGATACCACGGATGCAGACCGTCGCTCTGGTTAAACACCATGTCGAGAATCACCGCCATGCCGTTCTGATGACATACGTCGATAAATTCCTTGTAGTCGTCCGGCGTGCCGTATGCCTTGTCAGGCGCGAAATAGAAGTTGGGATTATAGCCCCAGGAGATATTCCCGTTAAATTCCATAATCGGGAGAAGCTCTATGGCATTCACTCCGAGAGTCTTCAGATAAGGAATCTTCTCGATAGCCTTGCGCACGGTGCCGTTGCCGTCTGCCTTACCCTCTGTGCCGGTGAAATCGCGGAACAGAAGCTCATATATGATAAGGTCGGAGGCGGGAACGCCCTTGAAGTCTGTCACCTGCCAGTCGTAATCATTGATGTTGCCCTGATATATTGCGATAGGCACGTCTGACACTTTCCCTACAGGATATTCCGGCAGACCGGGATATACGTCAGTAAGAAGATACTTGTCGTTCCACGGGTCAAGCACAAGCCGTGCGTATGGATCGCCTACGCTCTTGTTGCCATCCACAAGGAAGTAGTAGCCATACATCTTGTCATTCTCAAGACCTTTGACTGTAGTCCAGAAATAACGCATACCATTGACGTCGGTATAGTTCATCACGTAGTCGTTGCTGATCTCATAGTCATTCCATTCGCCCACGAGAATCACACTCTGCTTCTCGGGAGCTCCCAGACAGAACGTCACGCTGCCGTCGGCATTCTTCACCGGACCCATCTTCGGCGTGCCGCCGGGATAGGCTGCTTCCTGTGAGTCGGAAGCATAGACGTAAAGGGCTGTCTTCTCCACCGTCATATCGCCCGCAGTTGCCACTGCCTTCACCTCATAATTTCCGGGAGCGTCAAACGTATGCTTCACGGAAAGAAGCGTGGTGTCTGCCTCGGTTGCCACCACTGTACCATTAATACTCAAAGAGATGGCAGCTTTCATAGTGGTTCCGACTTTAAACGTGACTGTAGATGTTGAGGGGGTGATCATTGTCGACGGCAGATCAGACTCTATCGCAATCTGCAGTCCGGCATCCATCACGTCAAGGAAGATATCCTTCCCCCCTTCTGCCTTACCCTCCTTGGAGCCATTGGCATTTCTGAATACAAATGCCAGCTTAGCCACCTTCTGGGAAGGATCGGTGATTCCATAATAAGTGTGAATATCACCGATATAAAGTTTCCATAAGTCCTTGCTCACATACTCAAGCTCATACTTTTGAGAATTGTCGCCCCATGTCGGAGCATATTTCCAATCGCTTGGTCCGTCGCCTTCAAGCAACACTCCAGTGTGGGCATAGATTTTGGCACTTGCCGGCTGCCCCATAAGTCCCTTGGAGCCTTGATCGGCATGAAAGAAGATAGTCACATCCTTTGAATCCACTTGAAGGGGACTCGGCTTGGACGTGACCTGGGCGTTGACATTCAACGCAAATGCCACTATTGCAAGCAGCATCGACAGGTAAGTTTTCACCATGGTCAATTTATTTAGTTAGTAAAAAATAAGCAATTCAACTATAATCCGAAATATCCCCGTTAACCCAATCCTATCCCCTCTTATTCCTCATCGGGAACGTAGGTCTCCTCACGAACATGAAGATACTCCTCCCAATCTTTATCCTCCTCTGCCTCTATCACGATTGGGATGGTGGGAAACTCTGACAACGCCTTGTTGAAGACAAGGGAGAAGATCTTAAGGTTTTTCGTATAGAATACCCAATCCCTCTTACCGTCGCCGGTGTATATTCCGGTCATGACTGCCACGCGGTCTTTCTTGAATGATTCCAACAGTGCATCCGTAGCCTTCTCCATAAGTGCGGCATCATCCTCCTCCGGCATACCGTCTGGGAGTGCATTGTAGTTCCACGTCACGTCTATGCGGTAGTTATATTTACCGCTCTCTCGATATTCATCGATGCAGTCGCGCCCGGTCACTATCACCGTCTTTCCCGACTCTCCCTCGGCAGGATATGACCACCATTTATCTGTATATTTCATGTCGTTCTCGATTTTAGGTTCGTGATTTGAGGTTAATGAATCGTCACGAGAGTGGCACCGAAGCCATACTCACGGAAAGAGGCATCCTGAAGTTCTGCCTTGGGCCATTCCTTCTTGAGCAGGTCAAGCACTGCCTTGCGGAGCACTCCCTCCCCTTTGCCATGAATGAACACAAGTTTCTGACCGATGCGCCCACTGTTGGCTCTCATGTGCTTTCTCACTGCGGCGAGCTGCATCTCGAGCATATCCTTAGGCTCCATCCCTGTCAGGGTATCGGTAAGTTCCCCGATATGGAGATCCACCTCTATCAGTGGCAACACCTTGTGAGGATTGTCGGCAGTTGAGGCAGATTTCCCTTTTCTTCCGGAATCGACCTTATATTTCTTCGACAATTCGCGGGCGGCATCCTTATCTTTACGGTCCCCCTGCATGGCTGAAGCCACTTCTGCGGCATTCACCTCCAGCGGACGATGCGCCACACCATCCGTCACTATAGGGATCTCCAGCACAGGCGTCTCAAAGTATATGCCAGGACGGAAACAATGGTATTTATGGAATTTCGTGAGATCAAGTTTACGCGATACACTCACGGGAGCCTGAAGCGTGAAGAGTCTATCCTTCTTGTATGCCACACACTGGAACGCTATCTTCTCATACTGTGGGAGGGTCTCATGGGTAAGCGACACCATATCGCAGTACTCATTGGGAGCCACTGTGCCCTGCCATACCATAGTCCATCCCCTCTCCTCCTCGCTGCGGCGAAGGAGGGTGAAATTGAGGAAGTAGTTGGAATCGTTGACCAACACGGCAGAGAAACGCGACTTGTCGAGATGCTTCACGTCGCTCGGCTCGAAGGCAAGGGCTATGTTCATCTTGTCACCGTGGGAAGTCTCCTCCACGGGAAGTTCCGGCTGAACCGTCACGACAGGTTCCGGTTCGACCGCCACTGCCTTAGTCTCCGGCTTTTTCCGTCCGTCGTCAAATGCTTTCTGGTCAAACATCAGGCGCGGACCGTCATCCTTGAGGTCATGCCCGGCAGGCATCACCACTACCACCTCCTTGAGAAGCACAGGCGTCTCAAATCCGTCATCGTCAACGTAGGCTATCTGCCCCTCTATTCTCATTATCCGTCCGCCTCCGACGCTATTGAGGAAGCGGACCGTATCTCCTATCTTTGCCACAATCTAATAATTTTTAATCCTGATTTCTCTCCTCCGGCGCCGGCATCTTCAACCCTGCCTCAAACTCATCATCCACCTTCTTCTCTCTCGACTCGTAGGCATCCACTATGCGCTGCACGAGCGGATGACGCACAATATCCTTCTTGACATATTCTATTATGCCGATACCCTCCACGCCTCTCAGTATGCGCAACGACTGGAGCAGACCGCTCTGCACCGTGCGCGGAAGGTCGATCTGCGTGGCGTCGCCTGTGATAATCATCTTACTGTTGACACCGAGTCGCGTAAGAAACATCTTCATCTGATGCTTGGTGGTGTTCTGTGCCTCATCGAGGATAATCACGGCATCATTCAGCGTGCGACCGCGCATGAATGCAAGGGGCGCAATCTGGATGGTGTCGTTCTCCATATACTCCTTCAGTTTAAGCTGGGGAAGCATATCCTCCAGTGCGTCATAAAGCGGACGGAGATATGGGTCAATCTTATCCTTCATGTCGCCGGGGAGGAAACCGAGCTTCTCACCCGCCTCCACAGCCGGACGCGACAAGATGATGCGCTTGCATGCCTTATTCTTCAGAGCCGCCACAGCCAATGCTATCGCGATATAGGTCTTGCCGGTGCCGGCGGGACCGAGTGCGAAAGTAAGGTCATTATGCGCGAAACTCCTCACCATCTTAGCCTGATTTGCATTACGCGGCGCAATCGGGCGACCTGTCTGACCGAAAATGATGACACCCTCGGTATTGACGGGCTTCGGAGGCTCACCCTTGATTATATCAATGATGACATCCTCGGTCAGTTTGTTGTAGGTGGAGGCATAATTCTCGATCTCCTTCACCTTACGCTCAAACTCTCCTGTCTCACTCTCCTCCCCTATGACCTTTATCACGTTGCCGCGAGCTGCCATCCGCAATTTCGGGAAGAGATTGCGGATCAGATTTATATTATTGTTATTGACCCCATAGAAAGTCTGGGGATCAACCTTATCGATTATTACTATCCTTTCGTTCATCTAAATATCAGAAAAACAATATCATTTGGGATCATCCCACGCTCCCTTCGAGCGTGATCTGAAGCAGTTTCTGTGCCTCCACCGCAAACTCCATCGGAAGTTTGTTCATAACCTCCTTCGCATAACCGTTGACAATCAGAGCCACTGCCTCCTCCGTCGGGATGCCGCGCTGGCGGCAATAGAAGAGCTGAGCCTCATTGATTTTTGAAGTGGTTGCCTCATGCTCCACTGTAGACGTAGAGTTCTGCACGTCGATATACGGGAAAGTATGTGCTCCACACTGGTTCCCCATCAGAAGCGAGTCACACTGGGTATAGTTACGGCAATTTGCGGCATCCTTCGCCACCTTCACCAGTCCACGGTAAGAATTCTGGCTTTTTCCGGCAGAGATACCCTTGCTCACGATAGTACTGCGAGAGTTACGCCCCACGTGAATCATCTTGGTGCCCGTATCCGCCTGCTGGTAATTGTTGGTGACTGCCACGGAGTAGAACTCACCGACACTCTCATCACCCTTTAGCACGCAGGAGGGATATTTCCAAGTGATTGCAGAACCGGTTTCCACCTGAGTCCATGAAATCTTCGAACGGTGTCCGCGGCATAGCCCGCGCTTGGTCACAAAGTTGTAGATGCCACCCTTGCCATCCTTATCGCCGGCATACCAGTTCTGAACCGTACTATACTTCACCTCACTCCTCTCCTCGCAGATTATCTCCACGATAGCAGCATGCAGCTGGTTCTCATCACGCATAGGCGCGGTGCAACCCTCCAGATAGCTGACGTAGGCATCATCATCCGCCACAATCAGAGTGCGTTCAAACTGACCGGTGCCGGAAGCATTGATTCGGAAATACGTGCTAAGCTCCATCGGGCATCTCACACCCTTAGGAATATAGACAAACGAACCATCGGAGAAAACCGCCGAGTTCAGCGCAGCGAAGAAGTTGTCGCGATAGCTCACCACTGAGCCGAGATACTTCTTCACCAAGTCAGGATAATCCTTCACAGCCTCCGAGAATGAGCAGAAGATGACTCCCAACTCCGCAAGTTTCTCGCGGTGGGTAGTCTTAACGCTGACAGAATCCATCACAGCATCCACAGCCACTCCGGCAAGCTGCTTCTGTTCCTCCAGAGATATGCCGAGCTTATTAAACGTATCGATAAGCTCCGGATCGACCTCATCCAGACTCTTCTTCAACTCCTTCTTCTTAGGTGCGGCATAATAAGAGATTGCCTGGAAATCAATCGGCGGGATGTTAAGATGCGCCCAATCCGGCATAGGGAGCGTGAGCCAATGGCGGAACGCCTTCAGACGGAAATCAAGAAGCCAATCCGGCTCCCCCTTCACCTTGGATATGAATCTTATTACATCCTCATCAAGACCCGGAGGCACAATCTCCGTGTCTATATCGCTGGTAAACCCATACTTATATTCAGAATTAGCAGCTTTCTGCAACACGTCATCCTGCTGCAAGCTCCCATCTTCTCTAACTTCTTCCATATCTTTTCTTGTATTCAATAATTAACCCGGAACCTACTCCTAATTAATTAGAAACAAATCAACCTTCCCCTCTGTTGGGGCAAAAACTTATTTTCCCACAAAAATAATCAAAATCTTCCATTTGACAAAATAAAGCCCCAACCGCCCGGCACTTCCGCTCCTTTCGCCCCTGCTCCTCAGCTGCCTTCGCCTTATCCTTTCGCCCATGGGCGAAAGCACACAACTCCAGCCGCTCCAAATTCCAACCATCAGATTGCTGGAGTTCCGTGCCCGAGCCCATGGGCGAGGGGATCCTCATTCTCGGCGGAATTTTGCCGAGCTGAAATCAGACTCTACGATACGTTCAGCCAGCCTATTCATTTCCAGACATACAGCCCGCATCGGATGCCGGCGTTCAAAAGAACGCTCATCCCGCAACGATACCAACAGATAATTCCCTGTGGCGCAATAATCAAACTCCTCCCGATAAGGATGCTTACGAGCCGGCAGACCAAACTCAATGATACGTATCATCCGCCACCCGTTCTTCAGTCCCTCCTTATAAATCTCATCCTCTATCGGATGTATAAACGGCGACACCAGCACTCCCCCATTCCTTGCAATCTCCCTCGCATACTGCAACCTCCTGTTATTCTCTGCCTCACTCACCTTACTTGTGTATCTCACCACTATTTTCTCAGGATAATGCAACAGAAAAAGATTACCGTAGGCATGCAACGAGCCTAAACCGTCAGAGATAATCAAAGTTCGATGAAACAGATCAGAAAATGTTCGTTTCAACAACGCCCTTCTCGGATTATCCTCAATATATCGTTGCCAGCGGGACCACTGTCCCTGATCATATAAAATCCTATCATTATCCCCATTCCTTATAAAATAGGACAGATCCTTTTCCGCATACTGAGGAAACCGTTCCCTCATTATTCGAGTGCAACTTGCTTTAAGCTGCCCGACATACCAACCGAATTTCCTATCAAGTTTATCTGTGACATAAAATATTATGTGCACATGATCCGGCATCACCACCTTATAATTACATTTAATCAACGGATTACGTTCAAGAAAATTCGTAAGTGCATCCAAAAACACAATCCCAAGAGTAGTAGGTTCTGTATAAATTCTATCCCCTCTAACCCTAATATCCCCCCTTATTACCGACAAAGCCGATAATTCCCGGCTCCTCATAAAAGTCCATAGATACGCACACTTCTTCTTATAGTCATGGTCACGCATTCTGCGAGTCTGACAATGCTTGGTAGGCTGCCGGAAAACAGGACGATGATCAGAGTCATTATCAATAAAAGGTAAGGAGGAGTCATTCATAGCGATGTTTTTCCACAAAATTAATTAAAACTTTCGATATGCCGCTTTTCCGACAAAACTATTTGAAAATTTATTCCTACCCAACCAAATTTATAAGCTCTTCCGGTGCTTTCTCCCCGCTCCTCAGCCGCTTTCTCCCCGCACTTCCGATCCTTTCGCCCATGGGCGAAAGCACAGAACTCCAGACATCAGGAGCACGAGCAGACATCAGGAGCACGGGCGGTCATCAGGAGCACAGGCGGGCGGCCCTACCCGTAGCCACGCCCGATTGCTGGAGTTCCGTGCCCGAGCCCATGGGCGAGGGGATCGTCATCCCCGGCGACGAGCGGATCCTCATTCCCGGTGGCGAAGATGGGATCGGAAGCACAAAAAGAGAGGGGATTACGAATTTCGCAATCCCCTCTCTTTATTTCAAAATCAGTGATTATTTATCAGTGATTATTTCTTCTCCAATGTGCAGCTGTAGGGGAGCTGGCTCAGGTTAAGGGTTACTTCGTAAGTGCCTTCACCCGGAGATGCAATATTTGCTCCACCCGGAGTCAAGTTCTGCATGTCGCCACCAAGATTGACGTCCCAATCGTCGTTGCAACGGAATTTGAACTCGCCACCCTTGAATTCAATTGTACCTTTCCAAATGAGGTTGTCATCTGAAGTGAGAGCTGTAGAAGCATCCCAACCTGCCGGAGTAGCATCGCCAATCACGCCGATAGTAGCTATCTGAGTGAGAGAATATGTGAGAGATGCTGTATTTACCCTGCAATAGTAGAGACCGGCTTCTGAAACCGTAAGGTTGCCTGCTCCACCATCAGTAGTCAACTCACCTTCAACACCGGCTGAACCATAGTTTGTTCCAGACCAATTAGGAGCAGAAGAGAATTTGAATGCTCCCGTCAGATAGGCATAACCCTCATAGCTGGAGTAGTTATTTGTAAAGAGCTGCTGAGATGCCTCCTGATTCCATCCGTTAGAATCGCCCGGAGTATAGAGATTTTCTACCGCAGAAGTGAACTCGTATGTATCCTTCTCCATATTGAGAGTCAACAAATACGGACCAGACACTTTCAATGATCCTGGATAGCAGTCAGCATCAGCTGTACGTACCACAAGTGTTCCTGACAGGGAATCATCACCCTCTACAGCAACGCCATACGCAGCATTCGCAGCATTAACCATGCTGCCGGTGGCATAAGTAGATTCAGGGATTATCTTCCAGTCCCAACCTGCAGCTGCCTGGTCATTGGTAATTTCCACCTTAATTGTGAACACAGGATCATCATACTGGCTCTTATCTGAACGATTCAGTTTTACAGCAGTCTTCACATCCCAATCATTGATAGTGCCTATCAGATAATAATTTTCCTCAATCACCTTTGATGCCGGGAATGGAGCCACTGTAAATGTATAGGGTCCATAGAAATTATCCGGATTGCCTACATAAGCAACCTGATTTCCAGTCTTTGTCTTCAGCACATAGCGGAGCTGAATCTCACCTTTCTTCGGATCTTTGGAGATATTCGCATAATAGACGCCCTGAAGATCATCTGGATTCACCTCAAGTGAGAAGACGCTGTCGTTGGCTGCCACTACCGACACAGGCACTGATGCACTGCGGGCAAAACCATTTGCAGAGATTTCTGCATCAGCGACAAACTCATATCCTTCGGGAAGATCGCTGCAATTGATAGTAGAGAGAACGATATTCTTACCCTCGTCATTAAGAGCCTTGAGATCGTAGGCTGCATCAGCCGACACATCCTGAGTCACGACAACATCGCTGACTGCAAGGACAGGCTCCTGTGGATTTGTCTGCGGACGGGGATTCGGCTCCTCATAATTGTCGCACGCCGCAAACGAAAGAGCGAACAATGAAGCCAGACCGTATATTGAGTATTTTTTCATTTTGGTTCTTTTGATTTAATCCGGAAGCGGATGCTCTCCGCTTCCGGAATGTTCTGTTTCTTATTCTATTTCGTAAGCGACAGTGTTATTGTTGGTATCAACTGTCAGCGACAATGTGCAATCTGATTCAATATTGAATTTCCAGTTACCCTTACCGAAAACATACGGACCGCTGAATGAGCCGTTGGTGAATGAGCACTCTACATCCGCATCATCAACCTGGCTGCCGATCTGAGTCTGATTGTTCCAACCGTCATCATTGAGTTCCAATGCAAAGCGGAAGTTTACATCACCAGCTGCTACATTAAACTTGCCGGTATAGATACCGTCGCCTGTTGTGTCGGCAAGGCGGTAATCCTTGTAGCTGTCGGCATTGGCTGTAGAGGGTTCTATCCAACCGCTGATTTTTCCAACAAGATAGATATACTTGGTGACAGTCACAGATGCCTCGCCGGCTGTGCATGTCAGCGTGATATTCTTCATGTCGCTCATATCTACGGTCACAGTCATCTTGCCACCGGGGAAGTTCGGGAAACTGAACGAACCTTTTCCCTTGACTACAGTACCGGTGAAGGTGCCGTCAGCAAATTCAGGGAAGTCCACCGGATTATCATCTACCTGACTACCGTAGGAATCGGCATCCCAACCGGTGAGTGCGGTATAGAAGCGGAATTGAGGCGCAGCAGGCATATCAAACACGCCTGAATATACGTGCGAACCGATTGCATCAGCCGGCTCAAACAGACGCCATGGAGCATAATGTGCGGCATTCGCTTCTGTCGGACCAGCCCAACCCTCAGGCGAACCAACGAGATAGATAAATCCGGGCACCGGAACTGCGAAGTAGCCTTTCAGATTATTATAGCTGACTACGTTCGAAACGATACGTGAGCTCTCTACTCCGTCAAGCTGGCATATAGCGCGGAAATATATCTTCATCGGCTCCATTCCGTTGGGGAACTTTGCTGCGAAAGAATCCGCATCCTTCACGCCTGAAAGTTCGCAGATACCTGTAGCAATCTGCTCTTGCTTCAGAGTCATACGCGCCTGATGTTTATCTGTCACATCAAGCTGGTACAATTCAGAGAAATCCTCTGTCAGCGACATCTCGGCTGAATAGTCAGCTACGGCTGAATATCCGTAATCCGGCTGTGAGGCAACAAGCTCTATTGTGTTGCCTTCCTGCAGCTCGATATACTGCTCCTGCATTGCCGGAACATTGAGCACAAAAGTAGTTGGCGTCTGGAGAACCGGATCGGTATCCTGCGAACAAGATGCTGCACCCAGAAGCGCGCCGGCCATCGCCATATATAATGATAGTTTTTTCATCTTTATGTCGAATGCTGAGATTAGTAATTAGGATTCTGTGTATAGCCGTTGCGGGCGCAAGTTGTGCTCGGCAAGGGATATACATTGAAGTTTGAAGAGAAGTCCGCACCGTTTGCCACCTGATTCTTCCATGACCAGTTGTAGCCGGAGATCCACTTGCCATAACGGATAAGGTCGCTACGACGGGTAGACTCGGTGTAAAGCTCACGGCAACGCTCATCCTGAAGTTCTATGAGGTTCAGGTTGGTGTAGGGAACCATACCGGCACGTTCGCGGATATAGTTGACGTATTCCACTGCCTTTGCAGAAGAACCTGCGCCATTCAGTATTGCCTCAGCAGCAGAGAGGTAGATCTCTGCCAGACGGATCATTGCGTAGTCACCGCCGAGCTGGTCGGTCGCAGCAGGTGAATTTGCTGCGTCAACGCCGTTGTCATCCATAGCCCAGTTGGTGTACTTCACGGCAAGGTAGCCGTTGCTACCCCATTCAGCCTGACGGAGTGATACGTTCTGCATTCCGAAGCCATCCTTTGAGGTCTTCCACCATTCTGTGCGCTTATCCGGTGAGATAGCATAGTCAGCATCCCAATCGAATTTCTCAACAAACTCAGGACGGGCTACCATACATTTCCAACCATTGCCGGAATTATAGTCAGCCATTGAGCAAGTGAAATCTGCATCGCCGGGAGCGTCACCGATCCAGCCGTTACACATAAATGTGGAGTTGGCAAAACTCATCAGACCTACACCGGAAGGATTCTGTGAAGTCTGCTCCTGCGGAATAGTCCAGATAATCTCGTTGACAGGGTTAGAACCACCGATTGCAAACTCCTTGTTGTTTGCACCGAAATTCTGGAAATAGTTGTTGCAGAGACCGGAATTCTTGAAACCTCCTTTGCCAAGACGACCGATGACTGCCTCTGCATGGGCAAGACACTTATCCCAAGCGGCAGTGCCTGTATAGACCTCAGCATTGAGATAGAATTTCACGAGAAGGGATTCTGCCACATCAAGACCGACATAGCCGTAAGCCGGACGATTGTTGGGGTCATTATCCTTATACCATGCCACGATATCCTCAAGGTCGGCTACGACACGCTCATACACCTGCTTACGACCCTCCTTGAAATCAGTGGAAAGCTGGGGAGCCACCTGACCCATGCGGACGTTCTCATCTGCGTAAGGCACATTGCCAAAGTTGTCGATAGCATACCAGTAAGCACCAGCACGAAGTATGCGTGCCTGACGGATATATTCATCTGCCTTTGCCTGAAGTTCCGGTGTAGTCAGATTGTAGTAGCCGTCGCTGACTGTCTGCATGAACTGGTTGCACATCGCGATATTGATATACAGACGCGAGTACGTACCCATGATAACTGTATTTGATGCAGGGATTATGCCATACTGGAACAGTCCGTAGTCTGCATCCGCCGGAATCCATGATGCCTCATCAGTAGGCACCTCCTCAAGGATAAAGACTGCACGCTGGAATGTAGACATACCGCCGTCAAAGCCCTGTACTGAGGCATCCCCGTTGGCACCGTATGTGGCATACTGGAGATATACACCTCCAATAGATTTGTCAAGAAAACCGGAGGGATCTGACGCAAACTGATCAGGTGTGAGCTGGCTCGGGTCTGTCGGGGTGAGATCAAGATCGCCCACACAGCTGCCAAGAGTCATCGCTGCTGCAATCACACTTCCGGAAAGGAAAAATTTATTGTATTTCATCGTTGTTCTCTTTTAATTTAGAAGGTTGCGATCAGACCGATTGTGAAGCTGACGGGACGAGGATAAACGTTGTTGTCGATACCGTCGAATACCTCCGGGTCAAGACCTTTGTATTTTGTGATCACGAATGGATTCTGAACTGCTCCATAGAGACGGAGACGCATGTTGTCCTGGAAAAGATTCGACCAAGTATAGCCGAGTGTGATGTTGTCACAACGCAGGAACGAAGCGTTCTCCACCCAATAGTCGCTCAGTTTGAGCTGCTCGTGGTTATCGGAGAAGATAAACTCGTCACGGAGTATGTTGTTCAGACCGTAAGAATCAACACGCGCGAGGTTGGTGCGCTCGTAGCGGGGATTGTTATAGACATAGTTGCCGAGGTTGGCACGAAGTGCGAATGAGAGGTCCCAGTTCTTATAGCTGAAGTTGTTGGTCCAGTTGAACGTAACCTTCGGATCCGGTGAATGATAGTTGATCAAGTCCTTGTCGTCGATCTTGCCGTCGGCATTCTGGTCGACATACTGTCCCTGGATCGGATCGCCGTTATTGTCATACACCTGCTGATAAACTCGGTAAGTGAAGGCTGGCTGACCTACAAGGTGCCACTGGAGTTTACCACCTGTGCCTGAAGGAAGGTCGCGTGCGGAGATCTCATCAGTGTTGGCATCGCCTGTGAGGGCTGTGATCTTGTTGCGGTTCCATGCAACGTTGATATTAGAGGTCCATGTGAAGTTCTCTGTCTGTACGGGACGACCGCCGAGAGTCACCTCAAGACCATAGTTGCGGAGGCTACCGATGTTGGTGAACATAAAGTTTGATGTGTTCATACCGAGTGCCGGAGCATTTGCGAGAAGGTCTTTGGTGTTGCGGAGATACCAGTCGATATTAGCTGTCAAGCGGTTGTTGAAGAAGCCGAAGTCAAAGCCGACGTTCCAAGTGGTGGTTGTCTCCCACTTCAGGTTGGCGTCGTAAGGCTGCGGGTAAAGAGGATTGAGCCATTCTCCATTAGGACCGATATACTGGAAGCCTGGCTTATAAGAGCTTGTATAGATAGGCATATATGCGAAGTAGCTACCTATATCCTGCTGACCTGTCTGACCCCAGCCGAGACGGAGTTTCCACTCGTCGAGCCATGCTGCATCGCGGAGCTTGCCTACATTATTGATCTTCCAGCCCAAAGCAACTGAGGGGAAGAGGCTCCAGCGTGTATCCTTAGAGAAACGAGAGCTACCGTCATCACGAAGAGTGAAGGTCAGAAGATATGTCTCGTCGAAGGTGTAGTTAAGACGACCGAAGAAGCTGACAAGCTGGAGAGGATTACCCCAACGGCTCATTGCCGCGTTGTTGACAACCTAGCCGATTGCATTGTGGGTGTTGGTGTCCATATAGTATGAACCGTCGGCGTAAGTGAAGCCGTTATCACCATTCTTATTAACGAAACCGAGTGAGTTAACGTAATTCTGAGAACGTCCGAGATAGCTGAAACGCTGCCAAGAATAACCTGCCATCACGTCAAGGTTTGACTTGATAGCCTCGAAATCCTTCTTATAGTTCACGTAGAAATCAAGAAGAGTGTTGCGCTGGATCTCATGCCATTTGTAGAGAGTGGCAGCACCGGCTGCATCATTACCGAGAAGACCGTCATTTGTCCAAGCCATTACAGAGTTGGCAGCTGTGATGCTTCTCGCGTCGTTCTTCGACACCTGATAACCGAGGTTAAGGTTGAAGTGAAGTTCCGGGAGGAAATGAAGAGCATAGTCAATCTGGATGTTACCGGATGAAGACCATGTCTTGTTGTGGCTGTTGACATCCTCAAGAAGCTGGACAGGGTTCTGTGCACCATTGCGGTCATATACTCCGGCGGGAGCGTAGTTATAGTAGCCGTTGTAGAGATAAAGACCTGTGTTGCCGCCCATAGCGATGTTGGTTCTCACAGGCTTGGTCGGGTCCATGCTCACTGCGCCACCGATTGCGCCCTGATCTGCATTACGCTGATCTGCGTATGTGCCGTTGACGTTGATGTTGATCGAAAGAAGATCATTGAAGAATTTAGGACTGAGGCTGAAACCTGCAGTGACACGCTGCATGTTTGAAGTCTTCAGGATACCTTCTGAATTGGTGTAGCCTGCATTGACACGATAAGGGAGGAAACCTGCCTTACCCGCGATAGAGGCTGTATAGTCTTGAGAGATTGTAGTGCGGAGCACCTCTTTCTGCCAGTCAGTGTTGTACATCTCACCGTTGTAGCCGAGCTGTGCCACTGAAGATTCACCGAGATTGTTCTTAACGAAATCAGAGAACTCCAAACCGTTCATGAGGTTGAGAGTCTTACGGGCTGTGTTTACTGTCATGTTGGCAGTGACGTTCACAACCGGTTTGCCTGCCTTACCCTTCTTGGTAGTCACGATGATGACGCCGTTAGATGCGCGGCTACCGTAGATTGCTGTAGCGGAAGCATCCTTAAGCACTGTCATGCTCTCGATATCGTTAGGGTTGATCATGGTGAGTGCGTTCATGCCGCCACCCTGACTTTGGTTAGTCATAGGCACACCGTCAATCACGATGAGAGGGTCATTGGAAGCGTTCAGTGAAGAGCCGCCACGGATACGGATTGTACCGCCACCTGTCGGGTCGCCACCATTCGTAGTCACAACGACACCCGGAGATGCTCCGACGAGAAGATCCTGTGCGGAAGTTGAGATACCTGCGTCTATCTCATCCGGCTTGATGACCGACACTGAGCCGGTTGCGTCAGATTTCTTAACGGAGCCGTAGCCGATGACCACTGTCTCAGCAAGCATCGTTGCGTTCTCCTTCATTGTTATTTTAAGGTCGGTTTTGCCGTCTACCGGCACTTCCATCGGATCATAACCGATGTAGCTTACAACAAGAATGGCCTTGGGATCGACATTGATAGTGAAATTGCCATCAATGTCTGTCGCAGTACCATTGGATGTGCCCTTCTCCATTACGGTGGCACCAATCAGGGGCTCGCCCGTCTCATCGTCCACGTAACCGCGAACGGTGATCTTCTGCGCGAAACCCGGAAGCGCAAGCCCAAGCAACATTACCAAGGCCATCCACAGCTTCCTGTTCAGATGAAAACTGATGTTCTTCATGCAAGAATAATTTAGTTGTTATTAATTGTATGTTTTTATTTATTCCTTATAGTTGCCATCACCGATGCTAAGGTTAACTTTTATACTTGACCCGAGACAGTGCGCAAGTCATTGACTAACCTCTGACTCAGGGGACAATCCTTCACGATAATCACTATAATCCAATTTATCGTCTTAATGTATGTATAAGATAGTTAAGCTGTTCAATCGGCTATTGCCATTTATTTTTCATGGATTTTTGACGAGTAGCGCATATTCGGCTTATATCTCGCTGACGCCTTTCGTTAAAATCTCTGCAAATGTAGGAATTTTTAATCTTTTTAACCCCAATTAAATTTCCATTAACTTTGTTAATTAACAACTTTAACAATCTCAACCATCGGATTTGCATGAATTGAAGCTGGGCTGGGACTACTGAGACTACTAAGACTGGCTAAGACGAATAAGACTACTTGGACTACTAAGACTGCTTGGACTACTAAGACTACTGAGACTACTGAGACTACTGAGACTACTAAGACATCTTGTAGTTACAAGTAGTCTCAGCAGTCTCAGTAGTCTTAGTAGTCCAAGCCTGTCCAAGCCTGTCCAAGCCTGTCCAAGCTGTCCAAGCCTGTTATTTCGGTGTGCAAGTCGCTGTGTAAGGCACTTTGCTGATGTCGAATGTGACGGTATATGTACCTACGCCGGGATCAGGAAGATTGCTTCCGTTGTATGTCATGTTTTCAAGACTTGTGCCGAAGCTGATAGCCCAGTCATTATTGGCACGTATCTTCCATTCGCCCGTGCCGTCAAACGTCACGTCTGCCGTCCATATCGTGTAGTCGTCGTTGTGCGACATCTCCGCATCGCCGTTCCAACCATTGAAGTTGCCTATGACTCCAAGTGAGGATATGCCTGTCATATTATATGTGAGTGCCGGTGTGTTGACCTCCACCCAGTAAAGACCGCTCTCCCCTACCGAGAGATTGTCAGCACTTCCATCGATGCTCAACGTGCCTGCCTCTGTGCCGGCTCCATAATTGGTGCCGTCCCAACCGGGTGCGGAAGTAAACTTGAATGAACCGGTAAGGTAAGCAAGTCCGGAGTAGTTCTTGCCATCGGTAGACGGCAACTGCATACTCTGTGCCCCGTTCCAGCCGTTGCTGTCGCCCGGTGTGTAAAGCACGAAGACAGGATCCGGTGTCAACTCAAAGGTGGACTGAGCATAATATACGTCGGAGCCACCAAGACGTATGACGCTGCCCTTATCATTCTTGGCATAAAGTTCCGCACGTCCGTGGAAATCTGCCGGGGTAGTGTTAAGTCCCAACAGTGCCTCGTAGGCACTCTCCAACTGACCGGTGGTGACATTTCCCGTCGTGCCATCCTCTGAAAACGCCACCTCTATAGGATAGGACGGCGAAAACTCCTCATTGGCTGCCACAATATATGTGGCGGTCAGGTGATACCCTTCCGGAAGATTGCCGACGTCGGTGACTCCGATGACCGCCACATCTTTCGTGGAGGAGGCATTGAGTGCCGGAAGATCTACTGACGTGCCTATCGGCGAGCTCACCTGAAGCTTCGAAATATCATATCCGGGTATCTCCGGATTGACCTGCGGCTTTCCCGTCATATCCTCCACCTCATCACAAGAGGTGAAGGCTATGCCGGCAGCAAGCAGTGCATATATTGCTATCTTGTTCATGGATATTCTTTTTTACGGTTAATTTATTCTGTTGTCCTGCGGTCGCCGCTCATTACCTGGATGCTATTGTCATTCAGATTGACCATGATCGTCATCGTGCCGCCCGGATAATCGGGGAAGCTGAGTGAGCCTTTACCTGCCACGAGCTTACCCTGCCACTGTCCGTCGGTAAGAGTATAATCGATCGGGTTATCTTCTGCCTGCGAACCGAATGAGTTTACATCCCAGCCTTCCAATGCCGTATAGAATCTGAAGACAGGTGCCGCCGGCATATCAAACACTCCGGTATAGACGTTAGAGCCTATCGCTGTCTGGCTCTCGAAAAGCCTCCAGTCGGCAAGCGCACCTGCACTCGTTGCGTCCGGGGTAGGCCAGCCGTTGCACGTGCCGAGTATATAGATGAATCCCGGCTCCGGAACAGCGAAATACGGCTGCACCTTGTCGAGTGTCACCCAATCGCTGACAACAAGGCTGCTCTCCACTCCCGGAAGCTGTGCCGTTGCCCTGACGTAAAGCGTCTGTGCCTCATGTGCCTCCGGCTTCGCCTCCCAATCCTCGGAGTTCTCTATGCCGTTGAGTACGCACATCGCCGTAGCCACTGCCGATTCCTTCACCTCTATATTCTGCGAGGTAAGTTTCTCCGGAGATATCTGGCGCACCTTATCCTTGTCGAGCGACACTTCCAGACCATAATTGACGGATGCAAGGAATCCATAGTCCGGCTGACGCTCTACGGAGAAGTCCATCATACCTTCCGGATTCAATATGTAGAGCTGGGAGGCAAACGGTGGAGTGTTAAGCACCATCGGTTCCGTGGGAGTCTGATACGTGGGGGAATCATCATCATTGCAGGCGGCAAAACCCACCATCAGAGCCGCAGCCGCAACATATCGTATTATTTTGGTAATCATTGCTTTCTGATTTTACTCGTTAATAATCAATAACCCGGATTCTGTCCGACGGTT
The DNA here is from genome assembly GCF_004793975.1 of Lepagella muris. Classification (NCBI taxonomy): domain Bacteria; kingdom Pseudomonadati; phylum Bacteroidota; class Bacteroidia; order Bacteroidales; family Muribaculaceae; genus Lepagella; species Lepagella muris. Next base: position 41,480 of record NZ_SRYB01000019.1, on the reverse strand, counting down.
GCAACATACTGGTAAGGTATCACGAAGAGAGCACGGGTCTCCGGTATAGCCACACCTTCGTATACACCGCCCTTCCACGACCAGTTGTAGTCAGATCCGGTGTATTTACCGAAACGTATAAGGTCGCTGCGGCGCCATCCCTCCCAATAAAGCTCACACTGACGCTCATGGAGAAGATTCTCCTTTGTCAGTGCCGCCGTGGGAAGACCCGCACGTTCACGCACTGCATCAAAATAGCTCTTGCCATTGCATTCCACCCCATTGAGCTGGCACTCGGCAAGCATCAGGTAGGTGTCGGCAAGACGGAACAGAGGATAGTCGGCATCACACATCTGGTTGGAGTTCTCAACGCCAGCTGTGTTCTCATAGTCATCCTCGGTGGTATAGGTGTATTTTATGCACATGTATCCGTCGGATTTCTCGTCATAGTTATCAAGATTCTCCACACCGACGTTGTAGGTGCCGGCATAGTAGAGTGCGCGCTTGTCGTTTGGCTCGAATGCCGTTGAGAGCTCCGGACGCATCCTCACGCCGCTCCATGGAGTGGCAACGCAGCCGAGACGCTTTAGCAATTCCGCCGGCGCGGATTCAACGTATGCACCCGCAGTCATGTAGGTGGTGCCGCCGTATGTCTCCATCGAGCCGACCTTCTGGGGTATTGCCCATAGAATCTCACCGTTGCCTACGTAGCGGTCGTTCGACGCACAGAAAAGATACTTATAGGTGGGAGCAAGCTGAGGAATCGACTTCACGATCTCCTTGCATTGCTCGGCACATTCGCTCCACATTGGGGTGCCTGTGTAGACCTCCGCATTCAGATAGAACTTGGCAAGGAGCATACGTGCAGCCTCAAGCGAGAGTCTGCCGTATTCCTGACGGGACGCCGGACGGAGATGCCCCTCGGCAATGGTTGCCTTCAGCTCACTGACAGCTGCGTCAAACAACTGCTGACGGTCGTAGGTCGGAGGTATGGCACCGGTCGGGGAGTCGTTGACAAACGGACCCTTGCCAAACAGATCCACCATATAATAATAGGCAAGGTTACGGAGCACCTTCGCCTCCGCCTTCATAGCCTCCACCTCCTCTTCGCCGAGAAATTCCTTCGCACCATCTGCCTTTGACAGGAATTCCGTGCATTGGCGAGCAGTGTAGAATTCACGCGAGAATGCAGCATACACCCATTCGTTATCTGTGAGCCAAGTGTTGAAGTTCAGGGAATGATAGCCGGGGTCATTCCATTTGTTGGAGACGATAGCCTCATCTGCCGTGATTTCCTGGAGATTCCAGTGGCAACGCGAGAAGGTGCCCGCGCCTCCGTCGGAGGTGCTCAGGTTTCCAACATACAGCAATGAGCCGTAGAGACTGCCGAAGTAGCCGTTCCACTCGTTGGCACTATCAAGTGTAATCTTTGTATTTGGATCGGTAGGAGTAAGGTCAAGGTCACCCACACACGAGCTGAGACCCGAAGCGGCGAGAGCAAGGACACCGATACCGATATATCTGGATATTTTCATAATTCTCTTTCTTTTATTTTAATACTTCGTTATCAGTACTGTGGCTGCCGTCAGAACTGTGCCACGATTCCTATGGTAAACGTTATCGGACGCGGATATACATTACTGTCGATACCGCTACCTACTTCCGGATCAAGACCTTTATATTTGGTTATCACAAACGGATTCTGCACTGCGCCATAAAGTCGCAGACGAAGAAGGTCGTTGAACAGACCTGGCCACGTATAGCCTACCGATATATTGTCGCAACGCAGGAAGCTGGCATTGCGCACGAAATAATCGCTCGAACGTACTGCCGTGTCGCGGGTCATATTCCAGAGATAGACGTTGTCAAGAAGATTGCTGAGAGGTGCGGCGGAGGTGGAGGAGATGAAGGCATTGTTCATCTCATTGGCATTATAAAGCCAGTTGCCGATGCTTGCACGCAACACGATGCCGAAGTCCCAGTTCTTATAGTTGAACGTATTCTGCCAGTTGATGGTGACAGCCGGATCCTTGCTGTGGTAGAGATATTTGTCGGCATCGGTGATCTCACCGTCGCCGTTACGGTCTACATAGACGCCCTCCATCGGTGTGCCGTCGGCATTATATACCTGCTCATACACCCAATAACTGTAGGCGGGGAAACCCTCCTGATGCTTCATGACGTTGACACCGTTGCCGATACCGCCTGTAGATGTGTCGGCTCCGTCGGCAAGACGCGTCACCTTATTCTTGTTCCATGCCACGTTGACACTGCTCGTCCATTGGAAATCATTCGTGACCACAGGGCGTGTCATAAGATTGAATTCTATACCATAGTTCTCAAGGTCGCCGAGATTAAGGTTGCCCATGTTGGAAAGATTGGAGCCTGCCGGGAAGTTGGCGTAGGTCAGAAGGTCTTTCGTCTTACGCAGATACCAGTCGATGCTACCGGTGATACGGTTGTTGAGGAATCCGAAATCAAGACCCACATTGTATGTGGTGGTTGTCTCCCATTTAAGATCGGCGTTATACCATCCCGGAGTGACTATGAACTGGTCATTGCCTCCGACCGGATAACGGGAATTGAGATCATTAGATACGTTGTAGGCAGGGATATAGGGGAAATACACGCCGAGATCCTGCTGACCGGTCTGACCATAGTCAAGACGGAGCTTCAAGTCGCTCATGACGCCGCGCACGCTTTCCATAAACGGCTCTTCTATCGCACGCCATGCAAGCGCGACTGCCGGGAAGACACCCCAACGGTGCTCCTTGGAGAAGCGGGAGGTGGCATCACCTCGAAGGGTGAACGTGACGAGATAACGGTCCTTGAACCCATAGTTGACACGTCCGAAGAACGACACAAGCTGATAAGGAGTGCTCCCATACCATACCGGGCTACGCATATAGCCGTCGAACGATTGACCCGGGGCATTCACCCATGAGAAATTATGCTGCTTGTCGCGGAATTTCTGCCATGAATAACCGGCTGTCACGTCAAGTGATGAGCTGATTGCCTCGAAATCCTTATTGTAATTCAGGAAGAAATCAAGAAGGAGATTGTATCTCTCCTGGTTCTCTTTCCCCTTGGATGCATAGCCGTCATACACAGGACTGTCGCTGCCTGCAACGTAATGACCATCCTTCCAGGCTGCCGGGGAGAAGGGATAATTGTAGTTCCAACATTCACCGTGATTATATTCGTAGCCGAGATTAAGGTTGGCTTTCAGTTCGGGAAGGAACGGGAGAGTATAGTCAAACTGGATATTGCCGACCGATTGATACACCTTTGACGTGGATGAATAGTCATTGATGAGCGACACCGGGTTAAGTGCCATCAGCGTGTTGGGGCGCCCTTCGGGAGTATTCATGTCGGCAAGTGTGCCGTTCTCCATATATGTCAGATAATTATTATAATGGTTGCCGCCGGGCATGTAGACCGGTAATGTCGGGTTGAAGCTGACCGCCCCGCCCAGACCATCGCCATTATAGCGGTTGGAGATATAGGCTCCCTTGATATTGGCATTGATTTTAAGGTTATTGTCGAAGAACGACGGATTAAGGTTTATACCTACCGTGGCACGATCCATCTTCGAGGTGCGGATGACACCGTTATTGTTGGTGTAGCCTACGGCGACACGGTATGGCAGCCAGCCGAGAGTGCCACCTACGCTTAAGTTGTAATCGCTTGACACCGACGTGCGGAGCACCTCTTTCTGCCAATCGGTATTATAGTTCACGCCATTGATGCCGAGAGCCTGTGCCTGCGATGAATCCGCACCATAATAGTTGGTGACGAAATCTGCGAATCGGTCGCCGGTCATCATGTCCATGTAGTTGCGGGGCGTGTTGATATACATGTTGGCAGCGAAGTTTACCTGCGGACGTCCGCTCTTACCCTTCTTTGTAGTTATGATGATGACGCCGTTAGATGCACGGCTACCGTAGATTGCAGTGGCTGACGCACTCTTAAGGATGGTCATCGACTCCACATTCTCCGGAGAGACAAGGCTCAACGGGTTGGACGAGCCTTTCACACTGCCGCGCTCCATCGGGACACCATCTATGACGATAAGCGGCTCATTTGATGCAGCCAGTGATGCTCCGCCTCGGATAAGGATTGACGCATCTCCCTGAGGACTACCGCCGTTGGTGGTCACCACCACGCCCGGAGATGCACCCACGAGAAGATCCTGTGCGGAAGTCGCAAGACCTGCCTCTATCTCGCTCGGCTTGACAACGGATACCGAGCCTGTGGCATCCGTCTTCTTGACGGTGCCATAGCCGATCACGACTGTCTCCGCAAGCATAGTGGCATTCTCCTTCATGGTGATTTTAAGCTCGGTCTTACCGTCGACCGGCACCTCCAACGGGTCATAACCCACATAGCTCACGACGAGAGTCGCTTTCGGCTCAACACTAAGCGTGAAGTTGCCGTCGATGTCTGTCGCCGTACCATTCGTTGTGCCCTTCTCCATTACGGTGGCACCGATCAAGGGTTCGCCTGTCTCATCGTCCACGTAGCCATGTACGGTGATTTTCTGCGCGAAGCCCGGAAATGCAAGGCCAATCAGTAAGCATATAGCCATAAGCCATTTCCTGTCAAGATGAATACATGTGTTCTTCATGCAAGAGTAAAATTAAGGGATTATTAATATGGGTTTCAGTCTTAACGACTGATTCTTGACATACAAAGAATCTTATCGGTATATGCGGTCTACATGATAGCTGCGGAAGACATATAGGACTTCTAAAAATTAACAATATTAACATTCTAAATTAACATTGTTAATTATTAAATTTTGTTATTCAGATTCGTATTAGCAACCAATCTGCGCTCTGATTTGTTCAACCCATTCCCCTTTTTAACAATTCAACCCCGACTTATTCGTGTCGGGGCTGAATATACAAAATGCCTGATATAGAGTTTCAACGCCATGACGACCGCACCTTCCGGCGCACCGCAATCACGTTAAAAATCATAATGACAACAGTGAGTGCCACTGCCGTAAGCACGCCGCTCCACCAGTCGCCGCAATCCGCGCCAAGACCCTCGAGCGGAGCTACATAACTGGCGCGCAAGAGAAATATACCGCCGATTGCAATCATGCAGGAGATCAACGAGGAGACCACTACTATCCTTTCGTATGGCCTACCCACATCACGGAGCGGGAAACCGAGCATCAGCAGCGAATGGAGCTTATCGCGGTTTTTCTCCATGAGCAACGACATGGAGAGCATCAATATGAAGAAGGACAGCAACGTGATGACACTGCCGACTCCCACCACAATTCCTGAAACCACCTTCAGCAGATATGAGGCTGACGAACCGCTCTTGTCGCCCGCCACTTCAAGGTCATGGCTCTCCAGATAATCCTTTATCGCTACATCTCCGGGGCTGCTGACGTCGATTATCAGACGGGAGGGACGGGTGCTCTTACGACTATCGCCAAGCACTCTGTTGCTCCACCGCATGAACGTGTCGGGCACGAGGATGGTATTCAGCCGGTTGGAGAAACCGACCACCCTGCCCGTCATTCGTTGCTGCCGCATACCGTCGTCCGACGTGAGGGTCAGCGTCAACGGTATGCCCGACATTATGTTTTCCGACATCTGGGGCAGACCTGCCGACGTGGCAAATCCGAAATTATATAGCGTCAGGTAATCCTTGGATATGATTATGGGCACCTCCCTGTCTCCCTCCCGGAATTGCCAGCCGCTACCCTTAACATCGACAAACTCATCAGGTATCGACTCAAAGAAGAGCATTGTCGACATCCCTCGTCCACCCTGCTCAACCGATGCCTGCACCTTATAATCTGTCGACAGGAACTCGCCGACCGACCTCACCCAAGGCTGCTTCTCTATATCAGCTATCTCAGCCGGGGTGAAATCGGAATCAGAATCCTGCCACAGGTTTGCCGACGTGACACGCTTGTTGACAACGAGATAATCCGTCTTTATAAAGCTGTCATCAGCCGACCAAAGCGTCCGTGCATCCTCATAAAACTGCACCCCACCTGCCACTATCCATAATCCTATGACGTTGGAAAGCACGAATCCGGCGATACGAGCCACCGACATATTCTTACGTAATAATCGATCAATAAGTCTCATAGTTAAAATTACAATTTCATTAAAATTATAATTTCAGTCTTTCCGGCTCGGCAAGCAGAAGCGGATTCCCCACCGAAGTCGATATTATTCCGGCACCCTGCCGCTGCGCCTCCGCCATGATGATTTCTGCCGCCTTCCTATTATTCTCCTCATCGAGATGGCTCACAGGCTCATCAAGCAGGATAAAGTCGAAGGGCTGGCATATCGCCCGGATTATGCCGACGCGCTGCTGCTGACCGATCGACATACGCCCCACAGGATAATTCCGGCGCGAGTCGATCCCAAGCTCATGAAGCCACTCCTCTATCCTCTCACGACGGACGCCTCCGGTCAGGGTGCTCTTTAGCTCTATGTTCTGGAGTGCCGTCAGCTCCGGAAACAACGACAGCTCCTGTGGAAGATAGGCAATATGCTCCCTGCGGAGAGATTGCCACTCGGATATGCCGAATCCACGCACGTCCTTGCCGTTGAACCTAAGTTCACCCTCATAGTCATCGCGCAAACCATATATATATGCACACATCGAGGATTTACCTCCGCCGCTGGCTGCCTCCACAAGATAACGGTCGCCTCTCCGGAATACCACCTTGCCACGCCATACATCGGAAGCGGGGATGCTTTCCGAGACAAACACCCTCGGAAGCATCCCCTCTAATTCAATCGTATCAAGCCGCGTCATCATTTCGCATCCTGCTCTATCAGAGCCAGCAACATATTCTTCGAATCATCTACGCTCTCAAGTGTGATGTCGCATTTCAATCCCTTGCCGGAGGGAACAAGCCTGAACGCCATGGTCTTGAGCACGGACCCCGCGCCGGCCTCTGCATTCTGCATATTCATCACCACTCCGAAAATCGAACCCTTAAGCATATCCGCAGCCTTCGCCACGTCGAGCGGACCCGATACAGTTCCTTTCGTCACTCTCACCAATTTACCGTCTTTCTTGGTCTCTCCAAAGCCCGAAAGCATCGACATGAAATCGCGCGATGCCTCTCCGTCGGTGGTCACAACGCCACAGAGCGACGATTCCGGATTCTTAAGATCGCCACACGCCACGGCGACAGTGCCGTCTATCGGCTTCAGCGCATCTATAAACGAGCCGAACATATTTCCGCCTAACGATGAGCCGATCTTCTCTATCTTCTTGGTGAAATCCTTGGTGATGGTCATTGCTGCCACAAACTGCGCGTTCGCTCCGACGCTCTTCACCGTGGTGAGGTCTATCTTCGACGACGGGAGGAGATATTTGGCTGGCTCTCCATCAAGATTCATGACCGTAAGCGAGCCGCCGCACTTACCCTTATCAAAATCAAGATTGAACGATATGGCAGACGCATTCTCAAAAAGCATTCCGGCAACAAGATTCATTGTGGAAAAATCCCCTATCGGAAGACCCTGCTTCGCTATCGCCTTTATATCACCCCAACCCACTATGTCGGAGGTCATGGTGGCTATATTGGGTGAGAAACCGTTCTGCATGAAGCTCTGGTTGGCACCGAGTGTGGCATAATTTGCGACTGCCTTGGCATCTATCGTATTGTTTGACGACACGCATATCCACACCTGCGCACCTTTCATCGCTATATTGCCACAGGTGCGGACGCCGTTCTCCGCATCCTCCAGGTTCATTCCGGTCTGGTCAACGATAAACGACTCAAACTTTCCGGTGTCGGCTATACCTGCCGTCAGATAGCTGTTGTAGGCATCTGTGAAATAGATCGCAGCCGTAGGGTCGATGCCGCTCTCTCCGTCGAGAAAGAGTTTCAGTGCGCGGCGCGCTGAATCCTTCACGTCCTTCTGACGGTCGATCCACGCCGATACCTCCTGACCGGGAGTGATGTCGCTCCCGTCGACCTTGCAGCCCGACTTCTCAAGGACAGACTTGACGTTGACTCCTACAACCAATCCGGCTGACGAAGGCACCGTCGATAACAGGTCGCCGGCATCTGCCGACTCCTTATTACATGAATTAAACACCGGCAACATCATCGCCAGCATGCAGACCATCACCACGCGGGAGGTCAGTGTCGCAAAAATTCCTCTTTTCATATATTTTTTATTATATTTTTTCAAATTGTAAAGACATTGTAAAGGGAATCGTCTATTTCTCACACTCCTTATCATAAAAAAGGGTCTTATCACAATTCCCACAATATCTTTTTAACAAATTAAACAACGTCTGACGGATAATAGAATGGCAAATATACGGAAAAATTTTTATCTTTCATCAATTATTTTCTTTGTTGCTTCAATTTTAATATGTAACTTCGCGAAAATTACAGATGCCAGGGTGGTGGTCAACTATCCCAATCATCACAGTATTAATCAATAACTAAAGAATGATGCAGATTTCTCAACGTATCCAAGCTTTGGCTCCATCAGCCACACTCGCCATGTCGCAGAAAAGCGCAGAACTAAAGGCTGCAGGTGTGGACGTTATCAACATGTCGGTCGGTGAGCCGGATTTCGACACTCCCGACTTCATCAAGGAGGCGGCTAAAAAAGCCATTGACGATAATTTTTCCCGCTATACTCCCGTGCCGGGCTATCTCTCGCTAAGGAAGGCTATTGCAGGGAAACTTCTGCGTGAAAATAAAATTGAGTTCGCTCCCGAACAGATCGTGGTCGGAAACGGTGCGAAGCAGGAGCTTTGCAACGTGCTGCTCGCCTGCATCAATCCGGGCGACGAGGTGATTATTCCCGTGCCGGCGTGGGTAAGCTATGTCGAGATGGTGAAACTTGCCGAGGGCGTAACCGTGCAGGTGTATGCCGGAGTGGAAAGTGATTTCAAGATCACTCCCGAACAGCTTGAGAAGGCTATCACTCCCAAGACAAGGATGATTATGCTCAACTCCCCTTCTAACCCTACCGGCAGCATCTACAGCTACGAGGAACTGAAGGGTCTCGCCGAGGTGCTTGCCAAATATCCCGACGTGATCATTCTCGCCGACGAGATATATGAGCACATCAACTTCACCGGTGAGGTGCACAGCATCTCCGAGTTTGAGTCTGTGCGCGACAGGGTCGTGATTGTCAACGGTGTGTCGAAGGCATACGCCATGACAGGCTGGCGTATCGGCTACATGGCTGGTCCGCTCCCGATTGCGAAGGCTGTCACCAAACTTCAGGGACAGTACACCTCCGGCGCGTCATCCATCGCGCAGAAAGCTGCCGAAGCTGCCTACAATGGTTCGCTCGAATGTGTTGAGACCATGCGCAAGGCATTTGAACGCCGCCGCGACCTCATCGTGAAACTTGCGAAAGAGATTCCGGGATGGATTACCAACGTGCCGCAGGGTGCCTTCTACCTCTTCCCTGAAGTGTCATCATTCATCGGCAAGAAATACGGCGACCGTGAGATCAAATGCAGCGGTGACTATGTGATGTACCTTCTCGAAGAGGCACACGTGGCATGTGTCGATGGTGAGGCATTCTGTGCTCCGGGCTACATGCGCCTGAGCTACGCAACATCCGACGACAACATCCGCGAGGCTATGCGCAGAATAAAAGAGGCGTCAGCAAAATTAGTCTAAGAATCAACAACTTGGAATAATTGAAAATTTTATTTCAAAAAAATATTTGCACGGTTAAAAAATTATTTATAACTTTGCAACGCAAATCAGCGGAACGGCATCCGCTCCGCTGATAAGCCGGGCGAATACCAGAGTGGCCAAATGGGGCAGACTGTAAATCTGCTGGCTTATGCCTTCGGTGGTTCGAATCCATCTTCGCCCACTTACGACATCAATTCAATTATTGCACATAACGACTTACAAAGGCGCATCCGTGAGGATTCGCCTTTTTTTACATCATGCACATCATGCCGTAACATCATGCACACAATGCCGCGACATCCTGGATCCATTAGGTTCTCCTAGTAGTCCCAGCCGTCTTAGTAGTCATAGTAGTCCCAGCTATCCCGTGGTAAATCGTATAAATCCGATTTACTGCACCACAAAGAGCGCGGAGAACACAAAGTAATAATAAAAACTCCGTGTCCTCCGCGTTCTTTTCAGTTATTTAAAACACTCTGTGGTGGCTTCGATTAGATCGAGAGACGACGGAGTGTAGACATCAGCTCCCTGTTGATGGGTTTGTCGTTCTTGATCGCTTTCGTGAACGGCACGTAGACAATCTCATCGTTCTTGATACCGATCATCACGTTGCGCTGGTCGTCAAGAAGCGCATCGACTGCAGCCGCTCCCATACGTGAGGCAAGGATACGGTCGTAGGCTGTCGGTGAACCGCCACGCTGCAAGTGACCGAGGATAGACACACGCACGTCATAGTTGGGATATTCTTTCTTCACGCGCTCTGCAAGTCCCATCGCGCCACCCGTGGACGGTGATTCAGCCACAAGCACGATCGATGAGTTCTTCGACTTACGGAATCCGTTTGCAATCAGCTCGTCAAGCTGATCCTCCTGAGTGGCAACCTCCGGAATGATGGCAGCCTCCGCACCCGATGCGATAGCACCGTTAAGGGCAAGGAATCCGGCATCGCGTCCCATCACCTCTATAAAGAAAAGACGCTCGTGAGAAGTGGCAGTGTCGCGGATCTTATCGACACAATCCATGATGGTGTTGAGCGCAGTGTCATAGCCGATGGTGGAATCTGTGCCGTAAAGGTCGTTGTCGATAGTGCCCGGAAGACCTATGATCTGAAACTGGAATTCATTCGCAAATATACGCGCACCGGTCAGCGATCCGTCACCACCGATGACTACAAGCGCACTTATGCCATGACGCTGAAGCACGTCGTAGGCACACTGACGCCCCTCCTTGGTCTGAAACTCCTTGCAACGCGCCGTCTTCAGTATAGTGCCGCCGCGCTGTATGATATTGGATACGTTCTGGGTGGAAAATTCCTCTATCTCATCAGTAATCAAACCCTTGTAGCCTCGCATTATTCCAAACACCTTGAAGCCTGCAAAAATTGCTGCACGCGTCACCGCCCTGATTGCGGCGTTCATGCCCGGCGCATCTCCTCCGGACGTCAGGATTCCTATTGCTCTCTGTTCGTTTGCTTCCATATCTTTTATAAATATAAAATTTCAATATTCGGGATATTTTTCGGCTTCCGGCTACGGGCCGTCAGTTCGTAATCATCCGTAGATCCACATCTTACGTCAGTATATTGCCTCCGACTTTGCAAGACATAAGGTCCTCTTTTTTCACAAAGTTAGCATTTTGTCGGGGAAGTGACAAAAAAATTCCGTAATTTTGCAAATATTTATCTTCTATTCTCCTTTGGTTTTCAATTTCATGTAGTATGGAATCAATAAAGAACATAATTTTTGACCTCGGAGGCGTAGTCATTGACCTTGACCGCAGCCGTGCCGTCAAAGCTCTTTCCGATCTCGGAATAACGGACGCGGCTCGACTCCTCGGTGAGTATGAACAGAAAGGTCCTTTCCTAAAACTTGAGACCGGCGAGATCACCACCTCTCAATTGTTTGACACGTTGATGCCGATGTGCCGACCGGGCACCTCTGCCACCGACATTCGTGACGCTTTTGAAAAATTCCTCGTTGATCTACCCGCCGAACGGCTCGCAACCATACGCGAACTCCGCGAAAGAGGATTCCGGGTCTTTGTATTGTCAAATACAAATCCCCTGATGTATAACCATTGGATTGAGGAGAAATTCCGACAGGAGGGTGCCACCGTCAACGACTATTTTGACGGTATCGTAGTCTCATTCCAGGAACGCACATGCAAACCCGATCTACAGATATTCCTCAACCTCATAAAAAGATACGGGCTGGTGCCTTCGCAGACAATCATGCTTGATGATTCGGAGGCAAACTGCAAGGCTGCCATGTCGGTCGGACTGAATGCCCGGCAGATAAAGAAGGAGGGGAACGACTCGTTTAAATCAGTGTGTGAATATCTGCTGGAGAAAGGACCCGCGAAATGAGTGACAAGGCCGCCGTCATCGGCACTTTCGACGGTGTCCATCTCGGACATATCGCAGTGCTCCACAAGCTCAAGGAGGAGGCTGACAACCGGGGGCTTACGCCAATCGCAATTACGTTTGACCGCCATCCTCTCGCGCTAATCGACCCTCAGCGGGCACCCAAAGCGATCACGTCAATACCAAAGAAAGAGGAGCTTATTCTACGATCCGGAGTATTGCCGATTGTGATTCCGTTTGATGAGGAGCTACGTGCCACTTCTGCCGAGGATTGGATGCTGCGCCTGAAGAGGGAGCATGACGTCAGGATGCTCGTGGTAGGATATGACACCACTTTCGGATGCGACGGAATAGCCTACTCCATATCCGACTACAAGCGACTCGGCGAGAGATTGGGCATAGAAGTGATAGAGGCTCCCTTCGTGCCGGGCATCAGCAGCTCCGCCATCAGGAAGGCTATAGCAAACGGTGAAATCAAGGAGGCGAACGATATGCTCGGACGACATTTCTCTTTATCAGGCATAGTGGTGGCTGGCAACAGGCTGGGGCGCACTATCGGATATCCCACCGCCAACATAATGCCCTCACCGGGTATCGTGGTGCCTGCCAACGGGGTATATGCCGTAAAGATCACTCTCCCCGACGGGAAGAAAAGGGATGCAATGGTCAACATAGGGGTCAGACCCACTATAAGACGTGGAAACGAGAAGACTGTAGAAGCCCACATCATCGACTGGAATGGCGACCTTTACGGGAAATCTGTGACTCTCACGTTCTATTCCCGATTGAGAGACGAAATCGCCTTCAAATCAATCGACGCGCTGCGCAAGCAGCTTGATGCCGACCGTCTTGAAGTGATGAAATCGCTACGCAATTAATGGAATAAATGCAAAAATAACCGGTTTTTACGCAACTTATAAAAAAAAGTATCCGCCGATGCGACAAAACACCATAAATAATGGTTATATTTGCATAAGTAAACCTTTGCGGTCTCAACGGGACTTCCACCACATGACTCCCCCGATTCCGCCCCTATAAACATCGAGGATATGAACGACATAGAAATTATCAACTTTGCTACGACTCCAAGTCTCGTGAGCCGATACATGCGCGAATTGCGCGACATCTCAATACAGAAGGACTCTATGCGTTTTCGCCTGAACCTTCATAGAATAGGTGAAATCATGGCATACGAAATCTCCAAACGTCTTAATTATGTGCAGGAGAAAGTGCAGACCCCTCTCGGGTTTACGATGTGTCATGAGCCTGCCGACAAAATTGTGCTCGCCACAATCCTGCGTGCCGGATTGCCTTTCCATCAAGGGTTTCTGAATTTCTTCGATAATGCGGAAAATGCATTCGTCAGTGCCTACCGACGCTACAAGGAGAAATGCAGCGATAAGTTTGAGGTGCTTGTCGAATACATGGCTTCCCCGAATCTCGACGGCAAGACTCTGATTCTAATCGACCCGATGCTTGCTACGGGGAGTTCTATGGAGCTGGGATATAAGGCTCTTCTGAAAAAGGGGACGCCGGCAAGGGTGCACGTGGTCTCCGCAATATCATCCCGACAGGCGATAGAATATATCTGCAACACATTCCCGTCGGGCATCACTACGGTATGGACAGGTGCCATCGACCCGGAGATAAACCATCACAGCTATATCATACCCGGACTCGGCGATGCCGGCGACCTCGCCTTCGGGGTAAAGGAGGATGATTGACGCCCTCGCACCGTGAGGCAATCATCTTGCAGGAACATAGCTAATAACCTTATTTAATCCCATCCAATCCCGACGTGATTCTAAACAGTATCGACATCCTTAATTTCAAGAATATAGCCTCCGCCACCCTGGAATTTTCCAACGGTGTGAACTGCCTGCTCGGAATGAACGGCATGGGGAAGAGCAATCTGCTCGAGGCGATACACTTCCTATGTATGGCACGCCCCATGAATCCCCTGCCCGACAATGCCCTGATCCGGCATGGTGAGGAGATGCTGATCGTGAAGGGGAACTTCGCCTCTGACTCCGGCAATGCCGACACAATAGCCTGCGGAATCACTAAGGGGAAAGGGAAAAGCCTGAAGCGAAATGGCAAGGAGTATCGTAGATTCTCCGAGCATATCGGACGTTATCCGATCGTGACGGTCACTCCCGGCGATTCGATGCTCATAAGCGGTGCCGCAGAGGAGAGAAGGAAACTGATGGATATGGTCATATCTCAGGCGGATGCGGAATATCTCGCACAGCTGATACGCTACAACCGTTCGCTTGAAAGCAGAAACCGTATGCTGAGAGCCGGAGTGCGCGACGCTTTGCTGTTTGAATCGGTGGAGGCGGGGATAATTGATGCCGCTGCCGTCATTTTCGCCACAAGGGAGAAATGGATCACCACAATCGCACCGAAGGTGGAGGATTGCTATGCCCGACTATCCGGGCAGAGGGAGCGCGTGGAAATCGCTTACGCAAGCCAGCTGAAGGGGAAATCAATGGCTGAACTTCTGGAGGAACGACGACAGAAGGACGCCATATTGGGATACACTTCCGCCGGCATACATCGTGACGACATCGACACGCGCCTCGACGGCTACAGTCTCCGGAAACTCGGAAGCCAGGGGCAGGTAAAGACCTTCGCAATCGCATTGCGTCTCGCCATATTCGACTTCCTGAAGGAGGCGGGTGCCTCTACCCCTCTCCTGCTGCTCGATGACATTTTCGACAAGCTCGATTCTCACCGGGTGGAGAACATTATGCACGAAGTGACCGGCAATTCCACTTTCGGACAGATTTTCATCACCGACACCAACCGCAAGCATCTCGATGACATACTTGCCGGAGTGGAGGGTCCGTGCGCAATGCTGAACGTAAAAGACGGGGCATTCTCTCCCATCAACATAAAATGACATGGAAAGAAAGGAATCTCAAAGTATTGGCGACGTGCTTAGAATCGCATTCCAGGAGAACTGCATGCAGGACAGGCTCGACGAGATGAAGGCGATAAACCTATGGCCCGCAGTAATCGGGATGGAGAACGCCGCAGCCTGCCGACGTCCCACCGTATACGATGGTGTGATGACTGTCGGGGTGCCTAACGCGTCGCTCAGGCATGAACTCTCCATGAACCGCTCGGCTATCCGGAACGCTCTGAACAGCATGATCGGTAAAAATTCAATATCTGAAATACGTTTCATCTCATGAATCCAGAACTCATACCAAATCCCGATTTATTCCGCCACTCTGCGCCGATGCAAATACGGTTTAACGACGTGGACGTGCTCGGGCACATGAACAATACTGTCTATTTCACTCTCTACGACACTGCTAAGGCTGACTATTTCGCTGCCGTCAGAGGGGAGAAAATGGACTGGAAGCATGTCGACATCGTTGTCGCAAACGTAAACTGCGCATATATCGCCCCAATTTTCTTTGGGGAGGAGATTGAAGTGCTCACTGCATGCTCCTCAATATCTGAAAAAAGCTTTAAACTAATTCAGATGATACGGGAGAAAAACACTCTTGAACCCAAATCTTTCTGCGAGACCATAATGGTTAGCTTCAATCCGGAGACCCAGAAAGCCAGCGAGATGCCGGAAGTCTGGAAACGGATGCTCTGCGACTTTGAACAGAAAGACCTGATCAAGAGAAAGATGATGTAAGTGAGCCGCAATATTTCATATATCTATTATTATCATGACCAAAAACGAGCAAATATCTGACAGGTTGAAGTCAATACTGGATGCCGAGGCGAAAGCCATCAGCGAAATCCCGATTTCCGAGAATTATTCCAATGCGGTGAATCTTATAGTGGAAAAAGTGAACCGACAGGGGGGTAAACTCGTTACTTCTGGTATGGGGAAAGCCGGGCAAATAGCAATGAATATCGCCACGACTTTCTGTTCGACCGGAACTCCCGCCGTATTCCTTCATCCTTCTGAAGCTCAACACGGCGACCTCGGTATCCTCCAGAGCAACGACGTGCTGCTGCTTCTCAGCAACTCCGGAAAGACTCGGGAAATACTTGAGCTTGTCGAACTCGCGAAAGCCCTCTATGCCGATATCCCGTTTATTGTCATTACCGGCGACCCTGACTCCCCTCTCGCTCATGCCGCCGACCTCGCTTTGTTCACCGGGGCGGCACCGGAAGTGTGTCCGTTGGGACTGACTCCAACCACCTCCACAACGATGATGACCGTGATAGGCGACCTTCTCGTAGTCGCAACAATGGAGGCTATCGGATTCACAGCTGCCGACTATGCAAAACGGCATCATGGCGGCTACCTCGGACATAAATCGAAGGAAGCCTCTAAATCTGCTAATAACAATATCACAATATGACACAAATTGAGATACCCCTGAAGTTTGACAACTTCCCGAAGCAATCCGAGGAATTAAGGATTCTTAAGGAAGTAAACGATGGTCGCGCCGAAGCCGGAAAGCTTATGGCGGACGAGAGAGTGATGGATGCCCTCCAGAAATCTATCGAAGGTTTAAGGGTAATGAGGGAATTTCCCGACTTCAACAACACGGAATTCCGTGCCCTGCTCGTAGCCGTGATTTTCGACCTCGCCGAGATTCATTTCCAGCTGAAGGATTACAAACAGAGTGAAAAGGAACTCGACACCCTGTTTAAAGTGCTTGACTCGCTCGTGAAAAATGATGAGGAGCGTTTCGGCAAGCTGCATATCCTCGCCATGGAGCTATCCACAAGAATCCTGAGATCAAGAAAAAAGGCTCTTGACCTTCTCGTCAAACAGCAGATAAATGCTGCCGCTCTTTATGAAAAGGTAAATTCCGGGGTAGCTGCCGCCACTGACAGGCTCGTTGACTCGCTTAGCAACGTGGCGCAGCTTCTCGCTTCAACCGGCGACCTGAAAGGGGCTCTCAAATTCTATTCCGAGGCAATAAAATTCTCTAAGAAACGCACCGGAAGAGTGACACGGAAGGAGATTAAGCTGACTATAGAGATGGCGGAAATAATGATGAGGATTAAGCAGATGAGACCGCGTGCGCTACGGCTCCTCAATGCAATCCTGCCTCATGCAATCGCCCTTGAGACCCTCGAACTGGAGAGAGACATACTTTCTCTTAAATCGCTCATAGAATCCGAACCCGACAATGAGCCTAAATGGAAGAATTTCTTCCATCAGCTGACCGTATCAGCAAAGGCTAAATTGAAGAAATTCAGCAAAAGTGAAACTGCTGAGAATAAGGGCACGGACGAGAGCGAGACTCAGGAATAGGAAAATGCGAATAACCTCAACAGCAGCATTATGTCAACAATACTGAACACGAACGGCACCGCCCTACAGGTGCCGCAACTGATGCCGCAAGCCGACGGACGTTTTATCATAATCACGGCTGACTGGAATCCTAAAGTGACCTACGCACTGCGCGACGGAGCCACCGACGTGCTTGAAAAAGCCGGGGTGAAACCGGAAAATATAGTCTGCCTATCAGTGCCGGGCACTGTAGAGCTCGTCAACGCTGCAGCCGTGGCAATCGACTCCGTGAAGAACGGAATGCCTACTGCTGCGGTCATCGTTATCGGATGCGTGATCCGTGGAGACACACCACATTTCGACTATGTATGCCAGATTGCGGCGCAAGGCACCGCCGAACTGAACGCCAAGGGGAAAGCCCCCGTGATTTTCGGAGTCCTTACTGTCGACAACCTACAGCAGGCTCTCGACCGCGCCGGAGGAGTACTTGGCAACAAGGGCGCAGAGGCGGCATGTGCCGCTATTTATATGGCGAACTTCCCACACCTGCTCTGACCGTACAGCTGAAAAGAGTGTCTAAGACTACTATTTATACCACATACCGTCCCGACCATCATTTGGACCGGACGGTATTTTTTTAACACTTATATCCCCCTTTTTTAACTTTCATATACTAATATTTAGACTATTACCCTCGTTTCTATATCAGAAAAAGGGAGATTAAAACTCTCCCATATCCATAACATGATTTGTCGGCAATCGTCCAAAGCCTTTATGACCCTATAAGGCTCAAGCCGGAGAAAACGACACCGACATCTGACCATTCTACCATCCTTTTTTACTATTATCCATAAAAACAGCAACAACCATGTTTTACCATTTTCATCATGACAATGCCGGGGCTTTCAACACCCCTGACTCCTACTATTCCGATTCCAATATCGGCAATACTAACAATGTCGAATATGCCGTGAGCGGAATCACAGAAAACTTTTTTTCATGACTTAGATATGTTTTTTCAATACCTTGGTCTTTTTATACTACAAACATAATTGTCTAAATTTTGGGTTATATACATTAGTAATTTCTATCATCTGCCGAAGATACGGAAGCCAAAAGGCTCCCTGGATTCTCTCCCGCATTAATCTCGGAGTCTTTGGAGTCTGACGCAGGGAAAAACCGGTCACCGTGAGGTGAGCGGTTTTTTTGTTTGTATTCTGTTTTTTATTAATTTTGTAGTGTACTTTACATTTTTTCTGTCACACCTCTTTTTTTGATAAGTTTATCATGACTAAATATCTCTCTCAGACTCCGGAAGAAGAAGACCAGATGGTCGAAAATGCTTTTCATGAGGTGCTCGAGGCTTATCTCGCAAGCAACCATCGGAAAAAAGTGGAAATTATCGAGCGTGCATACCGCTTCGCGAAAAATGCCCATAAAGGCATACGTCGGAGAAGCGGTGAGCCATACATTCTGCACCCGATCGCCGTCGCGAAAATCGTCATTTCCGAGCTCGGACTCGGATCAACCTCGATTTGCGCCGCACTGCTGCACGACGTGATTGAAGACACGGAGTTCACGAGAGAAGATATTGAAGCGGATTTCGGCACGAAAGTCGCAGACATAGTGGAGGGGCTGACTAAGATTTCCGGCGGCATATTCGGCGACAAGGCATCCATTCAAGCTGAGAATTTCCGTAAGCTACTGCTCTCAATGTCGTCTGACATCCGGGTGATTCTCATTAAAATGGCGGACAGACTTCACAACATGAGGACTCTCGGGGCAATGAGACCGGAAAAGCAATATAAAATTGCCGGAGAGACCCTGTATATCTATGCGCCACTCGCTCACCGTCTCGGTCTATTCAAGATAAAACTTGAGCTGGAGGATCTCGCCTTCAAATATGAGCACCCCACGCAATATGCCGAGATTATGGAGAAGCTGAGCGAGACAGCCGATCATCGTGAAAAGATTGTGGAGGAATTCGTCAGGCCCGTAAGGAAGATGCTTGATGATGCCGGATTCAAGTATGAGATCAAGGCTCGTGTGAAGAGCGCATACTCCATATTCAACAAGATGCAGACCAAGAAGATCCCTTTTGAGGAGATCTACGACATATATGCTGTAAGGGTGATTTTTGAGAATGACGACGATGCCTTGGAGAAGATTCGCTGCTGGCAGATATACACATTCTTCACCGACGGACATCGTGTGCATCCCGACCGACTACGCGACTGGACAAGCATCCCGAAAGCCAACGGATACCGTGCGCTTCACCTCACGGCAATGGGACCGGAGGGGAAATGGATTGAGGTGCAGATACGTTCCAGGAAAATGGATGAGATTGCCGAACTCGGATATGCCGCACATTGGAAATACAAGACCGGAGTGCAGGAAGACGACAGCGAACTTGATTCATGGATGAACACCGTGAAGGATATTCTCGCAAATCCCGAACCCAACGCCATTGATTTCCTCGACACAATAAAGCTGAACCTCTTTGCTTCGGAAATATACGTGTTCACGCCTAAAGGCGACCTCATAACTCTCCCTGCCGGATCGACTGTGCTCGACATGGCATTCTCCATACACTCCCAGGTGGGCACCCATTGTCTCGCCGGAAAAATAAGCCATAAGCTCGTGCCGTTGTCACACAAGCTTGACAGTGGCGACCAGGTGGAGATAATCACCTCCGATTCCCAATATCCACAACCCGAATGGATTGAATTCTGTAATTCCGCAAAGGCTAAAAACCGCCTCCGCTCAATACTGCGTAAGGACCGTAAGGTGCTTCTCGAGAAGGGGAAACGGATTTTTGAGGAGTGTCTCGCCAAAGAGAATATACAGTCTTCCAATCAGATAATCACAAAGATTCTTGGAAATCATCATCTGCAAAGCCGCGACGACCTTTATATGATGCTGGCTAATGATGAGATCAACATCTCTCATAAAGAATTGAAAGACCTCATCTCAACCCGCAAGTCGCTCATGAAGAAGCTGCTCCGGAATCCATTCTCCTCAAAGAAGGATGGCGACAACCAGATGAAACAGCCGGTGAACCGTAAGGAGGTATACACTCTTCGTCCCGACGACTCCACTCCGAATTATCGGTTGGAGTCTTGCTGCTCACCTATTCCCGGCGACGATGTGTTTGGGTTTGTAGATGAGGATGAGAACGTGGTGGTGCATAAGATTGATTGTCCGGTGGCAATGAGGCTGAAAAGCGCATACGGATCAAGACTGGTCGCAACAAGCTGGGGAGGGATAGCAAAACGTTTCTCTGCCGTGATAAGCATCGATGGCATCGACCGGCATGGCATTCTCGAAGAGATCACCGCCACTATATCTACGAAAATGAACATCAACATCAGGAGCCTCAACATCGCGGCAAAACAGGAGGTGTTCCACTGCGACTTGACCGTGCTCATCGACACGGCAGAAACGGTGGGCGCAATATGTGACGCCCTGAAACATATAAAGGGCGTCAAGTTCGCCCATCGCATTTCTTAACGCTAATTCTTTTAAATCATGTGGAGTAATATTTTCTCTCGATTAAATCTCATACGGTTTGGAATCGCAATTATCTCTGTGATTGCAATCGTCATAACCCTCCCTCGCACCGACCATCAAAGTTTCTCTTATGAGCTGAACCAGCCTTGGAAATATCCATTGCTCACCGCTGATTTCGACATGCCTATCCTTCGTGATTCCGTATCTGCGCGTGCCATGCGCGACAGCATCGACAAGGTGTTCATACCTTTTGTTAAGAGGAATGACGACATCAAGAAGGAGAATATCGATAAATTCACCCAACTTCTCTCGCATAACGCCAATCCGCAACAGACGCAATCGCTCCTGAAGCTGATGAACAAGGTCTACGATAATGGGCTTCTCGATTCAAGGGTATACGCCGGACTTGAAGCAAGGAATGACAAGCGACTCCGGCTCGTGGTAAATGAAAACGACAAGAAGACTGTGGTAAGCATCGATGCCTCAGATATGCTGTCGCCGGCAAAGGCTTACGCAATGATTGATTCCATATATCATTCCCACTCAAATGCAGAAGGACATCTTAACAGCGACATACAGAAGGCCATAAACCTATGCCTGAATGCCAACATTGTAATCGACTCCTTGACCGACTACAAATACCGTAGCCAGGAATATCTCAACGTGACCGGCGCGATGGGCATAATCAAAAAGGGACAGAGAATCGTAGACAGAGGCGAAATTATCAACCGACAGATCTTTACGAATCTCAACACTTATCAAGAGATGATGGTGTCGAGGCAGTCAGAGACCAACCACACCTACTTCATAATCGGGCAAGCCATGTATATAATCCTGATTATAAGCATCCTCTACATATTCTTAAGCCTGTACAGATCAAGATTCTTCGGGAATATCCGTAAGATGTCGTTCCTGATGTCGTTCACCACCCTATTCATCCTTTTCGCTATCTTGATGTGTGAATATTTCACGAATGGCATATATCTCATCCCATTTGCGGCCGTTCCCGTGATAATACTCGTATTCTTCGATTCCCGCACCGCCATATTCTCACTGCTGACAACCGTGCTGATATCGGCTCTTGTTGCCACTTATCAGTTCCAGTTCATTTTCATGGAGTTTGTAGTGGGTCTCGCCGCCACTTTCAGCCTGCGTCAACTGAGCCGCAGGTCGCAGCTGCTGCGCACTGCGGTGTTATCCTTCATCTCATACGTAGCTACTTACTTCACAATCTGCCTTATCACGGAAGGGAATCTGTCGCAGTTCTCCCTCAAGATGATAGGCACCTTCGCCATAAACTCAGTCATCCTCTCTTTCGCATATATCCTTATCCTTGTGATTGAGAAGCTCTTCGGCTTCACATCGACTGTGACGCTCGTCGAGCTTAGCGACATCAACAATAAGCTTCTGCAACGTCTCGCTACAGAAGCCCCGGGCACGTTCCAACATTCAATCCAGGTATCTACTCTTGCTTCTGAAGCTGCAAGGGCAATCGGTGCAAATTCAACCATGGTGCGT
The DNA here is from genome assembly GCF_004793975.1 of Lepagella muris. Lineage (NCBI taxonomy): Bacteria > Pseudomonadati > Bacteroidota > Bacteroidia > Bacteroidales > Muribaculaceae > Lepagella > Lepagella muris. Next base: position 19,220 of record NZ_SRYB01000019.1, on the reverse strand, counting down.
ACAGGTGCGCTATACCACGACATAGGCAAGATGACAAGCCCTATATTCTTTACCGAAAACCAGCACGGGGTGACGCCTCATGCCGGTCTTGACCCGGAGACGAGTGCGCATAAGATAATCTCCCACGTCACGGAAGGCGTGAACCTTGCGTCAAAGGCGAAATTACCTGAGGTGATAAAAGAATTCATCAGGGAGCATCACGGACGCGGACTCGCTAAATATTTCTACACCACCGCCGTCAATGAGAATCCGGATAAGGTCATCGACAAGTCTAAATTCCAGTATCCCGGACCAAACCCGCAGTCAAAAGAGACGGCGATTCTGATGATGGCCGATGCCGTGGAGGCTGCTTCCAGAAGTCTGAAGGACTATACCCCCGCATCTATCGACAATCTTGTGGACAGGATCATAGACTCACAGATACAAGACGGACTGCTTAAAGAGGCTCCCATCTCTATGCGCGACATTGAGACGGTGAAACGCACTTTCAAGACCCGCCTGTCCACGATATATCATTCCAGAGTGGCATATCCTGAAATGAAGAAGAACACTGCCACAGCCGAGGAACTCAAGAAAAATTCAACTCTTGCATCCCCTTTGGCTGACAAACAGATAGAAGAGAATAGCGATTCATCTGATTCTTCTGAAAACAATAATTAAGAAAAAAATAGGATTAAACGTTAAATATTTCTCAATCAAGAAACGTTCTAATTTTAGATACAGGTCCTCATCTGTGCCTTTATCGTAAACTAATGTTAGAAAATAAGACAATGATAAAGAATATTTGCAAGCATCTGCATATAATCATAATCTCAGCATTTGCGTTATCCTTATCCGTAGCATACGCACAGACGTCAGTGCCATCTGCCGCTGCTGCAAGCAAACGGAAAATAACAGTGGAGAAACCGGATCTCAATAAAATCAAGGATGAGACGCTTAACCCCGGGAGTCCGTTCTATTTTCCCAAGCTGATGAAGAAATATACCCGCAACGACACCACAATGACAAACGAGGAATACCGATATTTCTATCTTGGGTATATGTTTCAGGAGGATTATGACCCCTACCGCACATCCCCCTATTCCGGCATCACGGATGAACTGCGCATGAAGGCAACCCACTCAAAGGAGGAGATCGACACCATAAGGAAATATGCCGAGCTATCTCTCCATGATAATCCTTTCGACCTGCGTCAGATGTCGTTTCTCATCCACGTGTTGAAGGAGAAACGTAAGGATATGAGTGCAAAGATTTGGGAATACAGGCTTGAGCATCTGCTCGGCGCGATAAAGAGCACCGGCACCGGTGAGGATATCGAAAACGCTTGGTACGTCATTTACCCGATGCATGAATACGACATGGTGCAGCTCCTCGGATATGAGGCAACTGATGCACAATTCATTGATCCGGGATACGACTACCTCTCAGTAATGCCTGAGGAGGAGACGGCAAAACGTCTGAAGGATAAAGTAGCAAAAGGCTTCTATTTCAATGTGGAGGTGCCACAGTCGCAATACGAACTGAAGCATCCGGAAAGTCTGTCGTCTGCCGACGACGCTCCGGCTGAATAATCAATTGAATAAATTTTTAATGATATGAGTGATAACACACGTGAAGTGGTAGGTCCCGGTAAATTTGTGACCTACTCCTACAAACTTTATAATGATGCAAACGGAGAGCTCCTTTTTGAGGCAACCTCAAAGGCTCCGGACGAGATGGTGTATGGCGTCAGCCAGGAAGTCGTGCCCGGATTGGTGGCTACGCTGAAGGATCTCGGCAAAGGCGACAAATTTGATGTCACCCTACCCCCTGTAGCTGCTTTCGGCGACAGAAGTCCGGAATATGAGCTGACCCTTGACCCGCAAATCTTCATGCGCGATGGCAAACTCGCCGAAGAGGTGAAGGTTGGTGCCGCTCTGCCAATGATGACAGCTGAAGGCTACCGTATTGAGGGTCGTGTGACAGAGATAGGCGACAAAATCAAGATGGACTTCAACCATCCGTTTGCCGGAATGACAGTAAGATACGAAGGCGTCGTGGAAGACGTGCGCGAGGCAACACCCGAAGAGCTTAATCCCTCCACAGGATGCGGCGGTTGCGGAGGAGGATGTGGAAGCTGCGGAAGCGACAGCGACTCATCCGGCTGCTGCGGTGGCGGTTGCGGCGGCTGCTGATCCCCTCGGCAATACATGAATACCATGTTTTACCATGATATAACATGATACAACATGGTATATCATGATAAATCATGATAAAAAACCAAAAGGGCAAGGAAAGAATCTTTCTTTGCCCTTTTGGTTATCCGAAAAAAACATTGTCAACGACGTCTCTTCTTCGATTTCTTCTTTGTGGATTTCTTTGTCGCACTCTTCGGAGGGATTACGAGAGTCTTGCCGGCACGAAGCGCATCGGATTTCATTCCGTTCGCCCTCTTTATGGCATCTACGGTGACTCCATATTTCCTCGCTATCGTGGATAGACTCTCTCCGTTGCGTATCTTGTGGGAAGTTGGCTTCTGTGCCTTAGGCTTAGCCTGTTTTGCCGGCTGCTGCTTCTGCTTTGTCTGCTTGGAGGCAGTCTTACCCGTCACGGCTGCTACAGTATTCTCCATCCTCTCCTGCGGAGTCTCTACGGATATACGCAACTGCTGACCTACCCTGACCGCATTACGGCGAAGATTGTTATTGCTCTTTATCTCCTCCGGGGTCACACCATACCGCTGGGCTATCGAGGCAAGACTCTCTCCCGCCGCCACCTTGTGTATGACAACAGAAGATTTACCCTGAGCCGTAGCTATCGCCACGTCTTCCTCTCCCTCATCCTTGCCCCAGGCATTCCCATCCTCCACGGCAAGCATCGCATCGGCAGGCACCTCACCCGGATCAACCGTCGTGCGACGACCATATTTGTCGGATTCGTAGGCATGAATCTGATCCTCACTCATCAGATAAGCATGAATCTGCTGGGAGGGAAGGATAAACGTGTAAGGCGACTCCGGAGTGCCTGGTATAACGTCTGCCCTGAACTGGGGATTCAATATCCGGAGATCCTCGACCGGAATGTTGAGCACCTTCGATATCTGATTGAAATGAACCCTGTCGGTAATCTGGAGAGTATCCATCACCAACGGCTTCACCGGCAATACCGGCGAGATATTATGCTTGGGATAATACTCCATCACGTAATTCGTGGCGATAAACATCGGCACGTATCCCCTTGTCTCCGGAGAGAGATAATTATATATCGACCAGAAGTCAAGATCCTTGGCATCCGCTCCGGCGCGACGTATCGCCTTGTTAACGTTACCGGGTCCGCAGTTATACGCCGCAATAGCAAGCGACCAGTCGCCATATACGGCATACAGATCCTTCAGATAGGCTGCCGCACGCTCCGACGACACGTAGGGATCCCTTCTCTCATCCACGAGTGAGTTCACTTCCAGTCCAAGACCTTTAGCCGTCCCCAACATAATCTGCCAGAGACCTGTGGCTCCATGCTTCGACACAGCATTCGGGTCAAGACCCGACTCAATGATGGGGAGATACTTCAATTCAAGGGGAAGTCCCTGCTCCTCAAGAGCCTGCTCAAATATAGGCATATAATAGAGACTCATGCCAAGGAGAGCGGCGACCTGCTCACGCCCGCGCTTAGTGTATCGTTCGATATAATTGCGCACTATCTGATTATAGGGCATCTCTATCACTGTCGGAAGGGATGCCAGACGCTTCGTAAGCTCCTCGTCGCTGACTTCCACATCCTTCTCCGTGGCATAACGCGTGTCGGTGGCTGTATAATTCTTCATAAACCATCCTTCAAGCATCTTATGGGTGTCAGCCTCAAAACTCTCGGGATAAACGATCTCAGAGTCTGTGATGTTGTGCTTCAGGTCAAATACATTTGCATTTTTGCCGCCTTTGGCAAATCCTGCCAATGAGACTGCCGCAAGAAATGCAGCTATGAATATTTTTCTTTTCATCTGCAAGTGTAGTTAAAAATTAAATGCCCAATTCAATCCGACGCTCACCTTACGGTCTGACGGATTGACTATCATTGCCGGGCTCCATTCTATCGACAGGTCGGGTGATATGTCGAAATGAGCGAGAGAGGCATCAACGTAAGCATCGATCATGCAAAGGAGATAGAGACCTACGCAGCATATTATGCACAAGTCGCGGTTACGCCGGTAGAAGTCGCGCCGCGACTTCATCGTGTTGGCAAGCCAGGTCTTGTCAAGGTCCTCCTCCTTCGTGGTCGAGGGGAAGAAATTCATATAGGAATTGGTAGCCGGATCGCTGTCCATAAGGTCGCGGTAAGCCTGTGTGTACTCCGTCAGCTGGTTATTGTTCCAGCTTGTGGCATAACCGAGTCCCATAAATCCCCCCACCACGATGGGGAGCTTCCAGTAACGCCGGTTGTAGACCTGACCGAGACCGGGAAACAATGCAGACATCCACACCGCACGCGTGGGCGACGGATTGAACTCCTTCTTCCCGTCAAGTCCGTAGGGGGAATCATCAGCCGTCACGACTGTCTGCACCGTATCGTTTGCCTCCTCCAAGGCATAGTCAGACGGCTCTCTGACAAGCACCTTCTCATCCAGATAGACAGTGGAATCCGGAGGTATCTCCCCGGCTGCCGATGCTGTCGTGGAAAGCATCACAGGGAGGCTGAACGCCGCAATTCCGCGGAGCAGATGCCTCACGATGATTCTCCTCTTTGCAATATGCATGTTATCGTCTATGGTCATATCAGTTCTTAATCTTCCCAAGCAGATCCATAATCTGCTGGAGTTCATCGTCTGAAGCGAATTTAAGGGTGATGGTGCCTTTCCCGTCAGACTTACGCGCAAATTTCACCGGAGTCGGGAAATACGTGGCAATCTCCTTTGCAAAGGATTCAAATCTGCCATTATCATTGCCACTCCCCTTCTTGGCAGGCGGATTGGGCGATTCCTCCTCCATGCTCCGCGCAAGCTCCTCGACACGACGCACCGACAGCTCCTCCTTCAGAATCATGTTGTAAAGCTTTAGCTGACGCTTGGGATCCGACACGGAAAGTAGAGCCCTGGCGTGTCCCATATCCAGCTTATGGTCGCGCAGACCGAGCTGAATCTCCGCAGGCAGTTTCAGCAGGCGCAGATGGTTGGCTATCGTGGCTCGCTTCTTCCCGAGTCGTTCGGAAAGACGGTCTTGCGTAAGATTATAAGTGTCGATAAGCTTACGGAAAGCCAACGCCACCTCAATCGCATTGAGATCCTCCCTCTGGATATTCTCAATAAGAGCCATCTCCGTCACTTCGGAATCCGACACCGTGCGCACGTAGGCAGGCACGCTGGAGAGTCCCGCAATCTTTGCGGCGCGCCAACGACGCTCGCCGGCGATGATCTGATAAGTGCCGTCGCCGGCATCACGCAATGAGAGCGGCTGGATGATGCCAAGCTCCCTCACCGACGATGCAAGCTCTTCCAAGGTCTCCTCATCAAACGTGCGGCGAGGCTGTCCGGGATTCGGAAATATCAGATTTACGTCTATCTCGTTGATTGCAGACGAGCCGCCCGTCTGCACATCGCCCATTGTAAAGAGGGAATCAAGCCCTCTTCCCAATGCATTTCTTTTCAATGCCATAGTTGGTTGTTGTTTTATCTTGTATCCCCTCCGGGAGTGCCTGCGCTTTAACCGCCAGGCTATCGGTTATGCTTTCTTTCTTCTGTTGCGCGATATCAGTTCCTTGCTCAACTGTCCGTAGGCTATCGAACCGCGGCTCTCCGGATCATACAGGATGACAGGAAGTCCATGACTCGGCGACTCCGACAATTTTATGTTGCGCGGAATAACGGTCGAGAACACCATATCCCCGAAATGCTCCTTCAGCTCCTCAAAAATCTGATTTGCCAGACGCAGACGGGCATCATACATAGTCAGCAGGAAGCCCTCTATCTCAAGCGCGGGGCGAAGACGAGTCTTGATGATGCGGATAGTATTGATAAGCTGCGAGATGCCCTCAAGTGCGAAATACTCCGCCTGAACCGGGATGATGACGGAATCGGCTGCCGTCAAGGCATTGACCGTAATCACGCCAAGCGAAGGGCTGCAGTCTATAAGTATATAGTCATATTGCTCTTTCAACGGTTCAAGCACGTGTAAAAGAGATTTCTCTCTCTCTCTACGATTCATCAGTTCCACCTCTGCCCCTACGAGATCTATGCGGGAACAGATAAGCTCAAGCCCCTCCACACAGGTAGGCATCACTGCCGTGGCGGCATTCGCACCGTCTACAAGACATTCATAGATTGAAGACTTTGCCTCATCTGGATTTACGCCCAATCCGGAAGTGGCGTTCGCCTGTGGATCAGCATCCACGAGAAGTACCTTCTTCCCGTCGCTGGCCAGGCATGCTCCTAAATTGAAGGCGGTAGTGGTTTTCCCGACTCCACCCTTCTGATTGGCGATCGCTATGATTTTACCCATTTATTTCGTGTGATATGGTTTTGGATTGCAAAGTAATAATTTTTCTCTGACAATTCACAATTTTTATTATTAAAGTGTCTTAACAAGACTCTTTTTTCTCCTCTATCTTCGCCTCTTCCCTTTTCAGAGTGCGGTTGAAGGCGGTCATCAATAGAACCGTGGCGACAAATAATGCCACTGAAAAACTATAATAGACGCCGACTGCCTCAAGACCCAACGGGACTGCAAGCACCACCATAATCGGTATGCCCACCACTATATAGCTGAATATGGAGATCCACAACAGTGGCTTCACCACCGACGTGCCGCGCAGCGCATTGACGTAGGTCAGCTGCACTCCGTCGCAATATTGATAGAGGATAAGCGGGATCACAAGAGGAAGTGCCGCCGCGACAACGTCGGGTTCCGGTGTAAAGACCGTCACGAGATTCCCGGTGAAGAAATAGAATATGATCGACGTGAACGTTGCCATGACAAGGATTATATGCACCCCCGCACGTGAGATGCGGCGGATACCCGACATGTTGAACGTGCCCATAAAATTGGCTACCCTGATCGAGACTGCCCAGCCGATGCTCATATACGTCATGTAGCCGAGCTGTGCTATCGTGTTGACCACCTGATAGGCGGCAAGCTGCACCTTGCCGAACCAGCCGCTGACTACGGCTCCCATTGCCCACATGCCACATTCAACGCCACTCTGGATCATAAGCGGATATGACGTCACCCAAACCTTATACCGTCGCCCGCTCCCGGCATGCTGATGACGCATGGCATCCCAATATACCCGGTAACGTCGTCTCACCCCTATAACCACCACTATCGCTATGGCGGCAAGCGTGCGAGCCGTCAGGGTGCTGATCCCCGCGCCGAGAAGTCCGAGTTCCGGAAACCCGAATTTGCCGAATATAAGCAGATAATTACCCAATATGTTGAGCACGTCGGCTCCGAGGATTATCCACATCGGGGTGGCAGTGTCGGTCGTACCGTTTGCCATCTGCTGGAAACAGTTGAACACTGCCATCGGAAGCAACGTAGCCAGAAGTATCAGGAAATACGGACGTGCTATGGGGAGAAGCTCCTCATCCTGTCCGAACCGGTCAAGAAAGAAATAAAGCACGCCCATCAGCAGCGTGAAGGCAAGCGCGAGTATGACGTTGATCTGAAGCGCACCACGCAACGTGCGTCCCGCCTCCTCATGATCCCCCTTGCCATATAATGCCCCAATCAAGGGGGTGACACCCCCCGCAAAGCCCATGAGCATGACAGTGATGATTATGAACAGGCTGTTGACAAACGCAGAGGAGGCGAGCTCATCAAGCCCGTATGCACCCACCATCATCGTGTCGGCAAAGTTAACGAGAATTACTCCAAGCTGCGTCACCAGCACGGGAAGCCCGAGTTTGACAAGGCTCACGTATGACTCTCTGTAAGATTCAGGTGTAATTTTCCTTATTAGTCTTTTTCCAACCATCTGTATTACTATCTGTTGTTGACAAAAGCCACATTCCTGAAAATGCGCTCCGTCTGATTCAGGTTGCAAAGTTAGGCAAAATTCATGACATTGAGCCCGACGCTATTGATTCTCGTGAGAATTTATGTGGAAAAAGTTGGTCTATTTTTCAGAAATTAACACTGTGATTTATTCTTTTAAAAAATTTAAACAAAAAAAGGATAATTTTGTAATGAATATAGGCGGATTTGTTGCTGAATCATAATGAAGTCGTCTAAACTTCATCTGTTTTAACATGGCATTCCACTCAATTAAATGCGCATCCGTCTTAATTTGTTAATCTAAATCCTGCGGAAACGGCAGGAATATCGTATCAGGATTATGAAAAAGTTATTACTGTCAATAGCCGTGGTTTCTTGCGCCGGACTCGCTTCTGCTTCCGTGAGTCTTGACTCTTGCCGCAACATGGCGGTCAGAAACAATAAGACCGTCAAAAGTGCGGAGGAATCCATTCGTAGCGCGGAATACTATAAGAAGGCGGCTCAAAGCGCGTATCTGCCCGGAATTGATTTCTCCGGCACCTACATGTATAACCAGCACGAGGTAAGGCTTCTTGGTGAAGACGCGAAACTCCCCACAATGAGTTTTGACCCTGCCTCACAAAGCTATCAGTACAATATCTTGAAAGGTCCGGACGGAACTCCCGTCAAAGATCCGGCTTCCGGAAGCTATATCCCTACAGAAGTGGCGGTGATTCCAAAGGAGGCGATGAGCTATGACATGCACAACGTTTTCGCCGGGGCGTTCACCCTAACCCAGCCTATATTCATGGGCGGACAGATCAAGGCTCTCAACGAAATTGCCGGCTATGGCGAGAAACTCGCAAAGGCGATGCGCAACAGCCTTACTCAGAACATAGTGTTTGCCGTTGACGAGGCATACTGGCTCGTAATCTCGCTGAAAGAGAAAAAGACGCTCGCCGAGAGTTTCGTCAATCTTGTCGATTCCCTGAGGTTTGACGTGAATGCCATGCTTGAAGAGGGCGTCGCCACAAGAAGCGACCTCCTGACGGTGGAGGTCAAACTGAATGAGGCGAAAATTGCCCTGACTAAGGTAGACAACGGACTTTCCCTATCAAGAATGGCTCTCGCACAGCTATGCGGGCTCCCTGTCAACACTCGGATGGAACTTGAGGATGAGCAATTGCAGAATGCCGGCAATGCATTGCCCGAACCGGACGTCGATATGCAGACCGTATATGCAAAACGCCAGGATCTCGAGATTATCCGGCAGGGCATAAATATGCTGAAAGGGCGCGAGAATCTTGTGAAGGGGGAAATGCTCCCGAAGATTGCGCTGATCGGTGCATACTCATTCTCAAACCCTAACGTAATCGATGGTTTTGAGAAGCGTTTCGGAGGAGGATTCTCTGTAGGCGCGGCAATCACTATCCCGATATGGCACTGGGGGGGCGACTACAACAGATATAAGGCAGCAAAAGCCGGCACAAAGGCTCAACGCCTAATGCTGGAAGACACGGAAGAGAAGGTGCAGCTGCAAGTGAGTCAGGCACGTTTCAGTTTCGATGAGGCGAAGAAGACCTTCGACATGACCGTCAAGAACCTGACGAAAGCCGATGAGAACCTACGGCAAGCGGAAATCGGTTTTAAGGAAGGGGTGCTCACCACCAACGACGTGATCGGCGCACAGACAGCCTGGCTGGCTGCCAATTCAGAGAAAATTGATGCGGAAATCGGAATACGGCTCTGTCAGACCTACCTTTCAAAGGTGCTCGGCAATCTGATTTATTAATCCCTTGCAATCCGCCTTATCAAATCCCCTCCTCATTATTCTACACATTATTCCCCACATTATTCATTTCCACGAAAATCAAAATTTCATAATATGGCAACTCTTGATCAAAATAACAATATGCCCAACGGGTATAAATCAACTCCCGCCCAATCAGGCAATGATGCGGTGTCTGCAAAAGACCGCATGTTGATTCTCACTATCGTAATCGTGCTGCTGGTTGTGGCAGCTATTGCAATTGTCGGGTTCCTTTGCATAAAGCAAGGTCCGGACACTGTGCAGGGACAGGCGGACGCCTCTGAGATACGTATCTCCGGAAAGCTACCCGGCAGAGTGGCGCAGCTCTTCGTGGAAGAGGGGGCGCACGTGAAGGAGGGTGATACCCTTGTCAGGATACATTCCACTCTCGTAGATGCAAGACTCGGACAGGCGGAGGCGATGGAGAGTGCCGCCAACGCCGCCAACGCGAAGGTGGATGCCGGCACGCGCACGCAGATTATCAACGCTGCATACGATCTTTGGCAACAGGCGAAAGCCGCTTCCGAAATTACACGCAAGACGTATCAGAGGATGCAGAACCTCTTCGAGAAAGGGGTGATAAGCGAGCAGAAACGTGATGAGGCAAAAGCCGCATACGATGCCGCCACTGCCGGCGAACATGCAGCAAAAAGCCAGTATGAGCTTGCCAAGTCGGGAGCACAGAGGGAAGACAAGGAGGCTGCACGTGCCATGGTCAACGTGGCGAAGGGTAGCGTCAACGAGGTGAATGCCCTGCTTGAAGACCAGTATCTCGTGGCTCCGTGCGACGGTGAGATAACCGAGATATATCCCCACGTCTCCGAACTCGTGGCTACCGGCGCGCCAATCATGTCGCTTCAGAAGGATGACCATTGGGTGGTGTTCAACGTGCGCGAGACGCTGCTGAAGGATATCAAGCTGGGGTCTACCCTTAAAGTCAAGATTCCTGCGCTTGATATAGAGACCAACGTGAAAGTGTTCTACATAAAGGATCTCGGCACATACGCCAACTGGCAGGCCACCAAATCCACGGGCGACTTCGATGCCCGCACTTTCCAGGTGAAGGCGCGTCCGCAGAAGAGGATCGAGAATCTACGTCCGGGCATGTCGGTGATTCTCATGCAATAATTCCATGCAACTCTGCAATAATTTCTGAAAATCACCCTATTAATATCGCAACAATATGAAGCCGACCGGATTCAAAGCCATATTCGTCAGGAGCGTACTCCAGATTGTGAGACGCCCCATTTACTGGGCGGCGTTCTTCATTCTCCCGCTTTTCTGCTTTCTCTTCCTCTCCGACCTTATGACCGACGGACTGCCCTCAAAGGTGCCGGCGGCAATGGTCGACAAAGACGGATCATCGTTATCCCGCTCTGTCACCCAACAGCTCGGCGGAATGCAGATGGTGGATCTCGTGGAGAACTGCAACAGCTATACCGAGGCACGCCATAAAATGCAGGAGGGTAAGATCTTCGGATATTTCCTTATTCCGGAAAATTATCAGCAGGATCTACTTGCCGGAAGGAAACCGGTGATTACCTTCTACACCAACATGACCTACTTCGTGCCCGCGAGCCTTCTGTTCAAGACCTTCAAGACCACGGCAATGTTCACCAAAGCCGGCATAGCGATGTCTGTGTTGGAATCTGTAGGAGTCCCCGATGATGTCATAACCCCTCTCCTGCTCCCTGTAAACATCGGCGCGAGAGCGATCCACAATCCCGGTCTGAACTATGCCATATATCTATGCAACTCCTTCATCCCATGCGTGCTGCAACTGATGATCTTCCTCGTCACGTGCTTCAGTCTCGGACAGGAGATCAAATATGGCACCTCCCGCAAGCTGCTGTTCATGGCAGACGGGTCTATCGTGAAAGCTTTGGCGGCAAAACTGCTCCCGCAGACCATTATATGGCTCGTGATTGCATTGTTCATGGAGTCGTGGATGTATAAGATCAACGGCTACCCCGTGCATGGTTCATTGATGTGGATGACAATATCGGAGATAATGTTTGTATTCGCTTGTCAGGGCATGGCAATATTCTTCTTCGGAATCTTCCCGAACCTCAGGATGTCGCTCTCGATAAGCGCGCTCCTCGGCATATTGTCATTCTCAATCGCGGCATTCTCATTCCCGATTGAGAGCATGTATCAGTCAATAGGCATATTCAGTTGGATACTCCCGATACGTTACAACTTCCTCATATATATCGACCAGGCATTAGACGGCGTGCATATATATTACTCCCGTATATGGTTTGTGGCATACATACTGTTCATGTTGCTCCCATTCACAATGCTCTGGAACATCAAGAGGAACATGCAGCGTCAGGTGTATGCCCCGTAAGCATCCGCCGGGACTGCCGTATAACCTTATTTTTAGAATCTGTCATGTCAAAAAATAGAAAATCATACATAAGACAACTCTTCGACGTATATTGCCGGGAGTTCAAGCTCGTAATTCATGATCCGGGCATACTCATATTTTTCATATTCCTGCCGATAGTATATCCCGTGATATACTCCCTGATATACAATCCGGAAGTGGTGAGGGATGTGAAGATGGTGGTGGTCGACAACGACAGGTCGGCAAAAAGTCGTGAACTGGTGAGGAATCTTGATGCCACTCAGGAGGCGTGGGTGATAGGATACGCCGCCGATATGCCGGAAGCCCGTAAGGCGATGGACTCCCACAAATGCTTTGCAATTCTTGAGATTCCCGACGGATTCGGACGCAAGATTGTACGTGGCGAACAAGCCAACGCCATGATGTATTGCGAGGCAAGCCTTCTTCTTAGATACCGTGGGTTCCTTGTGGCGTCGACCAACGTGTCGCAGGCTATGGGTGCGGAGATTCTTGCCGACAAGATCAATGGCATCGCGCCTCTTGCCGAGACAATCAGCACCGGCGACCTCATGCCGATAGATAATATCTCAATGGGCAACATCGAGAACGGATTCGATTCGTTCATAATGCCCGGAGTGCTGATTCTCATCCTGCATCAGTGCATTGTCCTCGCCGCAGGGATGGCAGGTGGCGCAAAAAGGGAACGCCCCTCCCTTATCGGGTATGATGGTGTGAACGACCAGCCCAGCGTGGCAATGACAATGTTGGGACAGATGCTCTGCTACATCACAATCCTTATCCTACCGATAATATATCTCGTGCACTACATCCCGCTGATGTTCGCATTCCCAATGGCAGGCAATTTCGCAGAGATTATAATGTTCCTGACCCCAATGGTGATTGCCGCCCTCGGCATGGGATTCATGTTCCAGGGCATCGTTTGGGAGAGAGAGTCGGTATTCGTGCTTTGGGTGGTCACTTCCGTAGTGTTCCTCTTCCTGTCGGGTCTCACATGGCCACGCTATGCCATGGCTCCGTTCTGGAAATTCGTCAGCAACTGCATCCCCGCCACGTGGGGAGTGGAGGGTTTCATACGGATGAACACCAACGGCGCATCCTTGGCGCAAGTAAGTCATGACTACACATCGCTATGGATACTTGCCGCAATATATCAGGCAGGAGCCTACTGCGTGCAGAGATGGGTGGTGCGACCATCCATACTGAAAGGCAGCAACTCTTTTGAATCGGCGAAGTCCGAAGCTATATAAATTACTGTAGTTTATAGTTGATGGTTTATTGTTGATGACCTGCTTACATCATAAACCATAAACTTTAAACCATAAACCTTAAACCTTTCGATTCAGATACCGAGCATGTTTCTTACAATCATCCATGCAGCAAACGCCACTCCCGTGGCAATTATCAATACCGGGGAATATACCCTCCTGTAAAGATGCGGTCGGCGTTCCCTGTTGAGTTCCACCCACAGAAGGAAGGCGACGAATGGCAAGGAGATAGTGACAAAAGCATTTGCCCTGAATCCCCCGGCAATATCCCCGTGCAGGAGCGCATGAAGCATCCTCTGGCTCCCGCATCCCACACATTGCAACCCCGTGAGCCGATGAAACACACACTGGGGCATGAAGGGGAACGTAGCGGGATCCACTGCAAAATAAAATACGGCGCCGATGATCACAACAAGTGTCATCGTGCGCCGTGTCTTTATATCATCCAATATCTTTCTCATCAGCTTATACCCATCAGCTTATTAGCATAATGGGGAGATAGAGTGTTGACGTCAGCAATCCGAGCACAAACGACACTATTATCCATATCTGTGCACGGTCTGATGCCTGACGTGCCCCCTGGATATCACCTGCAATGTAGCGTGTGCTTACCTGTGAGGAGAAGATGATCGCCACGATGCCGGGGATGAAGCAGCAGAATACTGTCGCAAGCACCGACCATATCATATAAGTAGACGGCATGGGAGATTCCCCCTGTGCAGGCGTAGGATTGAACGGCGTGCCCTGCATACCGTTGGGAGCGGTAGCGTTAACCTGTGGGGATGCGGGTTGTGCCGGTGTGGGTCCTGCCGGTGTGGGTTGTGCCGACGGAATCGGCGGTGGGGTGGTTCTCACGCGTGATTCATCGAAATCTATCTTCAGCGTCTCCGCCCATTCCTCATCCACGCTCTTAGGCTCCTTTTTTTCAAGATTGATCTCCTGACGGGCAGCAGCCGGACGTTCCAACGCATTGACCACCTCTATCGGAGCCTCCTCCGGACCGGTCAGCGTCACTACCTTACCGGCATACTCGCTCTCCACTGATTCCGGAAGTATACCCTTAAAGTCATCAAGGGCGATAAGCTCCACACCTCTCTCCTTCAATAGAGCCAGCAATTCGGAGGCGTCATCCCGTAGACGTTCGCGCGACATGAACACCGTCTCGATGCCAAACGGCTGTAGAAGTTCTATTATCTCGGCATTCTCTCGGTCAGTGACCACGAGACTCACCCTTATCCTGTTGCCCTCATTAAAGAGCGACACTACACGCCTTGCAGACTCTCCGCTACCCGACGCAAATATGGCGATATTCTTCATATACTGGCATAATTAATTCCCCTCCATCCCTCAAAAAGACGGGCAAATAGGGTCAAATTCATTTCAATCCCCAAATTTATAAAAAATTTATGGATTAACCCATAATTTCTTGAAGTTAAGTTCAGAAGTTAGTTAAACTTGCTGCATCTCGACGAGACGGCGGTAATGTCCGTTGAGGGCGATCAGCTCGTCGTGCGTGCCACGCTCCACGATACGCCCCTCGTGCATCACGCAGATAAGGTCGGCATTGGCTATTGTCGAGAGACGGTGGGCAATGACTACCGTCGTGCGGTCCTTCATCAGCCGCTCCAATGCCTCCTGCACAAGCCGCTCGCTCTCAGTGTCGAGTGCCGAAGTAGCCTCATCAAGTATCAGCACCGGCGGATTCTTCAGCACCGCCCGCGCTATGCTGACGCGCTGACGCTGACCGCCCGACAACCGGCATCCCCTGTCGCCAACCATCGTGTCAAACCCGTCGGGCGTCTCCATGATGAAATCGTAGGCATTCGCTATCTTTGCCGCAGCAATCACCTCCTCCATCGTGGCATCCGGCGCACCGAAAGCGATGTTGTTGAAGAAAGTGTCGTTGAATAGTATCGCCTCCTGATTGACATTACCCATCAGCGAACGCAATTCACTCACGCGATAATCCCTCACATCGGCTCCATCCACTTTCACCTCACCCTTGTCGACATCCCAGAAACGCGGGATCAGATCGACCAACGTAGATTTTCCCGAACCGGACTGACCGACAAGCGCAACCGTCTTACCCGGCTCGATATCCAGATTTATATCCTTCAGCACGTCTCGCTCCCCGTCATAGCTGAACGACACATTCTCAAAATGTATTGATCCACCCACTCTCTTCACAACCTCAAGATCAACTGGGTTTGCAGCATCCTTTATCGGGTTGTCGGCATCAAGAATCTGGTCTATACGTTTCAACGACGCCATACCCTTCTGAATGGAATATGACACCTTCGACAGCTCCTTCGCCGGATTGATGATACTATAGAATATCACCATATAATAGATAAACCCCGGTGCATCTATCGAGGTGTCGCCACCGAGAATGAGGGTGCCGCCATACCAGAGCACAATCGCAACTGCCATAGTGCCGAGGAACTCGCTCATTGGGTGAGCCAGCGAATAACGGCGCTGCATGCCGTTGCAGATGGTGCGGTACTGTTCAGTCTCGCTGTCAAACAGCCCCTCCATCTGACGCTCCGCATTAAATGCCTTCACCACGCGCAAGCCGCCGATGGTCTCCTCCGTGGTCGAGAGGATTGCGCCCAAAGTCTCCTGAGCCTTCATCGACGATGCCTTCAGCTTCTTGCCGACAGTGCCCATCACCCATCCGGCTATCGGCAACAGGATAAACACGAATACGGTGAGCTTCCAACTCAGCACGAGCATCACGAAGAGATAGCCGATTATCTGGATAGGATTCTTTACAAGGGCGGAAAGGCTCGATGCCACCGACACCTCCACCTCCGTCACGTCACCCGACAGACGCGACATTATATCCCCCTTGCGCTCGTTGGTGTAGAACCCGATAGGCAACGACACTATCTTAGCATACAGGCGGTTGCGGATATCACGCACCACGCCGTTGCGGAGCGGGATCGTAAAGAAATCGCTGAAATAGGCAGTGATGACCTTCACGAAAGTGGCGACCACAAGCGCGGTAGCCATCATGGCAAGTGTCGTCGACTCGCCAAACCGGCTGATCAGGTCGGTGACATACCAGTAGAAATTATTGATAAGCACATCCTGAAAGTCACCCTCCCCGAATTGCATGTAGCTATATTCCGTAGTGTCAAGTTTAAACAGGATTTTCAATATCGGCATGATGAATGCAAACGAGAAAATCGTGAAAAACATGGTCAGGAAATTGAAGACTACGCTCCAGACGACGTTCCACTTGTAGGGACGGGCGAAACGCCTGATAAACATTAACAGATCTTTCATCTCATCTTAATTGATTTTGCGGCGATCATGTAACCATTACACGCGCCGCTTACGCTTTAAGCGGCATTTGCGGCTACAAAATTAATTATTTGGAAGAGTTGCACAAAGAAAAGAAAGAAATAAAAGAAATTATTTTTGTTTTAATTCTTTAAAAAACTAATAAATTTCTTTCTTTTATTTTTTTTCTTCGTGTGATTCCGTATCAGTTTGTATCGGTTTGTATCGCTTGTATCGGGGTGAAACAACCGATACAAACGCTCGTAGGAGCACACTTTATAATTTATTCCCATTTCGGTGGTTACTACCATCTTATTAAGAATGTTCTTTTGTTGAATTGTCTTTAGACAAAAGAGATTGAAGTTCATTGATGTCCGGCAATGTTCTTCTTAGATTTTCCGGCATTTCCTGTGCTGTTCGGTAAGTTGCAACGCCCATAGGCTTATCGTAGTCGCGCACCAGAACTTCAACAAACTGACGATTAGCATCTTGACATAAAATAATACCGATAGTGGGATTTTCATGCGGTTTCTTTTCTGTCATATCGTATGCCGTCAGATAACCGCTGAGTTGACCGAGATAATTGGCTCTAAATTTTCCACGCTTTAGTTCTACTATGACGCTCGCATTTAGCTCCCGATTAAAGAAAACAAGATCGGCAAACATCTCTTCTCCTGCAACAATAAGTCGATGCTGGCTGCCAATAAAAACGAAATCGTTTCCAAATTTAAGAATGAATTGTTTGATGTTTGCCACGATTTGGGTTTCAATGACTTTTTCGTTCCAATCCTGCTCTTTTTCTCCGATATTTTCCAAATTAACCATCTCAAGCATGTATTCATCTTTGAACGCCATTACTGCTTTAATGGCATATTCGGCTTCAGGAATAGCGCGAAGAAAGTTGCTGGGCAGAGAACCTCGTTTTGCGTATAGGTCATCTTTCAAGAAATTTTTAAGTGTAGTGCTTGTGCTGCACAATGGATGTAAAATAGACGCTCCGTTACATCTTTTGTGCGAGTGATAATCTCAATGTGATGCGAGAAGCTAATTTTAATAAAGTCGTCCCATGAGAAAGAAATCCCAACAGGTTGAAGAATAAGATTGTACAACAAATGCTCATCAACCTTGATTTCATCCAACACCGTAGGGAGAATTTCATCGTTAGATGAATTATTCAATGATTGTGTAATTTCGCCCAACACTGTTGGACGAATTAGAATGGACTGCCATTCTTCATAAAAAGAACGCATTCTCTTCAATGCCGATTCAGAAAATCCTCTTAATCCGGGAAGTTCTCTCTGTAAAAGAACTGATATGGATGCAAGAGCTTTAGTTCCCCAAAATCCTGTACGGGAATTTTCGGATACAAATTTACCCACACCGAAGTATAGAGAGAGTGTTTCACAATTTACGGCTGATGCACTTCGATAACGGCTGCGTTCAATAGCATGTTTAATCACATCTGCCGCCGTTGCATATTGTGAAAGGTCTGAAGGGTATGTTTGTTTCATGTTTTATTTGCTTTTTAGAGTGCAAATTTAGTGAAATTTTATGGCATTTAGGCTATATCTTTGAGCGATAGCAGACGATAGTCTGAATTGAGCAGTCGTTTTAGATTTGATTTGAAATCGTTACCCAGACTAATTATATTAACACAGAACGCTGATTTCCCGCCAAACACACGATTTGCCAAATTTACTCATTATACCACAGGTCATTATGACAAATAGATATAAACCACATATTGCCTATCGGTTGCTTGAAAGATTAGTCAGTATTATAAGACCCCATTTTTAAGAGATAAAGTTATCTGATGGACACACGAAGAAAAGAAAGAAATAAAAGAAATTATTTTTGTTTTATTTCTTTAAAAAACTAATAAATTTCTTTCTTTTCTTTTATTTCTTAGTGTGATTCCGTATCAGTTTGTATCGGTTTGTATCGGTTGTATCGCTTGTATCGGTTGTTTCACCCCGATACAACCGATACAACCGATACAAGCGATACAAGTGAAACAGGCGATACGTGCGGTTAGAGGTTGGCTTTTGTCAGGCAGCGTTGCACTTTGGCGAGGCTGATACCTAACTCGGAGGCTATGTCTCGGAAAGTCTTTCCGTTACGCCGGAGTTCTACGATCTTGTTATTAATCAAGTTGATCTCCTTGTCATCCTTCTCTCTCAGATGGTGGGCTTCCCTGTCATGTCCGATCTCATTGAAATGCAGATAACCGTTGGGTTCCTTGACGATATCAGCCACTATCACGTTGTCCTCACCATATTCAAAGGCACCGGAACGGCATTTTATCTGCTTGATATACCGCAGGTTCTCATCTTTGGCACTTCTGCCGATTGCAAACGCACTGTCAAAGAAGTTCATCAGTTTCTTACTTCCGGCAAGGGTGTTCTGGTCAATCGGGTTACGTAGACTCCGTTTCGGGGTGTGGGCAATGACAAGAATACTCCATCCGTGGTTCTTCTTCAGCTGCACAAGCCGAGCCATCAGTATGCCTGCGGCATCACCATTGTCAGACGAGTTGCAGATCCATGTCA
>NZ_SRYB01000018.1:0-98060 GCF_004793975.1 Lepagella muris | reverse complement strand
TAGTAATACGTCACAAAAAAAGAGACCATCTAACTTTTGATTGTTAGACAGTCTCATACTTTTCAATATAGATAAACCCTCACCCCAATCATCCCATTTTTATTCGCCCTGTTATATTTTGCATAAAAATCGGCTGTTCTTTTAATAATATTATGCAATTTTGTTAAAAATTTAATTTTTTTAATGCATTTTGCCTTAAAATAAAAAATTTTGTTTAACTTTGCAATCCGTTTTCCAACCTCTCCTCCTGATGGAAATCCGGCGGACACTTTACCGTTCACTTCAACCAGACAAAACGAAATTATATAAACATACCTTAATATCTCTCCATGAATGACATTATGACGGCAATAACCCCATTTTGTCATTCATAATTTTTTTACGGACAGACAAACAAAACAATGTATCATTAGACTACATACACCAAACAATAATAACTTCATCTCAAAATTATTACGTATGAGAAAATTGTTTTTAATCTTGATGACGCTGATGGCGTGCACCTGGTCTCTCTCGGCCCAGACCCGCACCTATCACGGCACAGTGATTGACGCTACCACCAATGAGCCACTCATCGGTGCCACGGTAATGCCCGTAGGCGGAGGTAGAGGAACCGCCACTGACATCGACGGAAAATTCACGATCACTCTTCCGCAGGATGTGAATAAAATCCAGGTGTCATACGTCGGTATGAAAACCGAGACCGTAACCGTAACCGACGGAATGGTCATAAAACTTACAACCGTTGACACAAGTCTTGATGATGTGGTTGTCATGGGCTATGGATCAAGTAAAAAACTCGGTTCCGTAGTCGGTTCTGTCGCAGTAGTAGGTGAAAAAGCGCTTGACAATCTTCCTACCGCTACTTTCGTAGATGGTCTGCAAGGACAGGTTTCCGGTCTTAACATCTTCTCCGGATCAGGCGACCCCTCATCTACTGACAATGCTATCCGCATACGTGGCGTTAATTCACTTAATGCAGGCAACACCCCTCTTTTTATTCTTGACGGTGCTCCTGTAACTCAATCTGTATTCACCACTCTTAACCCGAACGACATACAGAACATCACAGTGTTGAAAGACGCAGCATCTGTTGCCATTTATGGTTCACGTGCTGCTAATGGTGTCATTGTAATAACCTCAAAGAGAGGTGCATTCGGCGGCAAGCCGAAACTTTCTATCCGTGCGAACTACGGATGGTCACAGATGGTGGAAGACAATGTTGACATGATGAACTCTCAACAATATATTGAATTCCGCGATAAAATCGGATCTCCGGTATCAGACGAAGTGCGTCAGATTGTTGACAAATACGGAATCTCGACCAATTGGCGCGATCAAGTATTCAACAACAGCGCACCGACATATTCCGTAGATGCATCACTAAGTGGTGGTGGCGAGAATATCAACTACTACATCTCTCTCAACCATTATGATGCAGAAGGTATCATCACAGAATCCGACATGCGTCGTGAGACCTTACGTGCCAATATCAATAGCAAAGTCAATGACTGGTTAAGAATCGGTCTTCAGACCAATCTTGGCTACACCAAATATTCACAGAATGCCAATGTAACTTCAGAGGGCGTGTATCTCGCCAACCCAATGGTATTCGCCCGTATGGCATTCCCGTATGATTCCCCCTATTATTATACCTTTGATGACAATGGCAACATTCAATGGGGCGATCAGGCAAAATATCTTCATTACTGCGGTTTCAACACTCCCGATTTCTACTCCGGCAACAAATCGACATATCGCACTAAGGTCACTGCCAACGTCAACCTCTACGAACAGATAAACCCGATACCCGGACTTATCCTAAAGGCTCAACAATCTGTCGATGCCATTGACTATCGTCTTGACAATAAAAACCTTCCATACGAGTCGTATATCACTCCTATGGGCGATAAAGTAGGCTCTGCTGCTGTGGGAGCAATCAACACCGGTTCAAACCAGCAGCGTTTTGAAAGATACACTTCGTTTACTTACACTCATACCGCAGAATATCAATTCAATCTCCGCGACCTGCACAATTTCACGGTTCTTGCCGGTGAAGAATCAATCATCACCCGCGACAATGATTTCTATGCACTCACCACCGGACAAAGCGACCGCCGAATGATGCTGCTCCAGCAAGGCACCTCTGCCCTTCCCAAGGAGCAAGTGCAGAATCTCGACAATTCCACATTCAACTCGATATTCTTCAAGTTTAACTACGATTTCAACAACCGTTATTTCTTTGAGGCCTCTTACCGTCGTGACGGTAGCTCAAAGTTTGCACCCAAACATCGTTGGGCCAATTTCTACTCTGTAGGCGCAATGTGGAATGCCAAAAACGAATTGTTCCTTAACGATGTAGAATGGCTTAACGAACTTCAGGCCCGCATCAGCTACGGCACCACCGGTAACTCCAGCATCGACAACTACATGTATTTCGGCACTGTCGGTTCAGGCAACAACTATGGTCCCGGTGATAACATATCCTCTTCGACTCTTACGGGTGCAAGCAACAATGACCTCACATGGGAGACTGTTGAATCATTTGACGTAGGCGTGCGCTTCAAAGCTCTCAACATCTTCACTGCCGACATTGATTTCTATAAGAAAACCACTAAGGATATGCTCATGAAAATTCCTTGGAGCTTCACCACTGGATATGAGTCAGGATATGGAAATATCGGATCAATGACCAATACGGGTGTTGATGTTAATGTGATAGCCGACATCATTCACACTAAAGACTGGAACTGGTCTGTACGTTGCAATTTCAACTACAACAAGAATGAAATCACCGAACTCTTCAACGGACGTGACAGCTACGTAATTCCCAACACCGGACTGCGTTATGAGGTAGGGCACTCTGCCGGTGAGCTCTATTCCGTGCGTTACATCGGAGTCGATCCTCGCGACGGCAAACAGATGTGGCTTGACAAAAACGACAACATCACGAAAGTCTACAATGAAGAGGAGAACTCCGTGATGACAGGCAAGAGCCAGTATGCTCCATGGACCGGCGGATTCGGCACAAACTTGCGATACAAGGGATTCGGTCTTTCCGTTGACTTCAACTGGGCGGCAAAAAAATACATGACAAACAACGACAACTATTTCATGTATAATGCAGCACAGGGCAACGGTCAGAACCAGGCTGTAGGCATGCTCGATGTGTGGACAAAACCAGGAGACGTAACAATTTATCCTAACGCTACAGAACAGATACAATTCGATACCCGTCTTATTGAAGATGCATCTTTCCTTCGCCTGAAGAATGTCACGTTGACCTACGCGCTCCCTCAGGTTGCACTTGATGCCATGAGGCTTAACAATGTAGTATTCCACTTCACCGGTAGAAATCTATTGACATTCACAGATTTTACCGGTTTTGATCCGGAACCTCAGACAAATGTATTCCTTTTCAAATATCCGAATACCCGTCAGTATGAGTTGGGTGTTGAAGTTTCATTCTAATTTCCATTGACATTAATTTTATGAAAAAGTTAATATATAGTTTTATTCTTACTGGAACGCTTTTCACTTCATGCAGCATGAATGAAGAGCCTGCCGGAAAACTGAATGATGAGACCGCCATTCAGACCACGGCAGATGCCACAAAATTCCGCAATGGCATCTACAGCAACATCCGTTCGGTGTCAAACGGCACATTCATCTATAGTCAGGAGATGCAGGCCGACATGTTCGTTGGCACTCAGATCAATGGTAATCGTCTCGGTCCGTTCAGCATCAGTTCTTTTACCTCTTCTGATAATGATCTGGAAGATTTATGGGAATACCCTTATAAGTATATCGCCAACGTCAATTATTTTCTTCCAAAACTGGAGGTTCTTATCAACAGGGAGGGAATTGATGCAAACACCAAACTGCTACTCGAGCGCTACCGCGGTGAGGCAAAATGGGCGCGTGCATACTATTATTATTACCTGACAGACACATTCTGTCAGTCATACACAAACGTAGAGCCCACCACTCCGGCTTCAGGAATGCCTTTGGAGACAGTCTATCATCCGTCCAGCGAATACTCTACATATCCCGGTCGTTCATCTTTGGCAGAGACTTTTAATCTCATTGAAAAAGACCTTGCCGATGCCTACAACGATCTGGAGGCTTATGAGAAATCTTCCGCCAAGGATGCACAGGCAAACCTAAGTGCCAATGCCCCTTATTTGAGTACATTTACTGTCCTTGCTCTTCAGGCCCGTATTGCCTTGCTGAAAGGTGATAACGCCACAGCCATTGCAAAGGCTGAGAAAGTCATCAATGAGGGTAGCTATA
This sequence comes from Lepagella muris, assembly GCF_004793975.1. Classification (NCBI taxonomy): domain Bacteria; kingdom Pseudomonadati; phylum Bacteroidota; class Bacteroidia; order Bacteroidales; family Muribaculaceae; genus Lepagella; species Lepagella muris. The sequence goes on along the minus strand of NZ_SRYB01000018.1, from coordinate 93,767 downwards.
CACTCACTGACCGAGATCTTTATCCAGCGATATGGACAAATGATGAAGGATCTGAACTTATCTTTGTACCTTATGGTGACCAAGCCCAATCTTCTGCAGTAGCTGCTATCGGTGAGGCTTGGATCAACTCATCCACTGATAAGGCAGACTATGTTGCTACTCAGAATGCTCTCGGAATGTATGATTCTGAAAAAGACATACGTTATGAGTGGTTCTTTGAACCTCGCGCACTCTCTGTAAACGGTGCAAGCGTTGTAGCTCCCTGTTTTGTGAAATATCCGGGTAACCCTCTTCTCAATACAGGTTCTACAAATGCATTGAAGAATCTGCCCAAGCCATTCCGTCTTAGCGAAATGTATCTTATCATAGCTGAGGCTTCAGCTTCTACTGATGCAAATAAGGCAAACACTGCACTCAACACACTGCGAGCTGCCCGTATCGCAGATTATGAGGAGCAGACTTATTCCGGACAGAACCTCGTGAACCAAGTGCGTGAAGAGCGCACCAAGGAACTCATCGGCGAAGGCTTCCGTATAAGCGACCTGCGCCGTTGGAATCTCGGTTTCAGCCGTTCTACCGCTTATGAGGATATTTATGAGGACGTGCCCTCAATACTTATCCCTGCAAGCATGAACGTGACTTACGAACCCGGTTACTATCGTCTGATTCTTCCAATTCCCACAGGTGAGCTGGAGACCAATCCCCAGCTCGAAGGTCAGCAGAATCCGGGCTACTAATCATTATTAATCAATAACAGACAAGACAGCTTATATATATGAAATATGTAAAGTTATTTGCTTTGGCAGCCGGAGCATTCATGCTGACAGCATGTTCTGACGATAATGATTTCAACAGTGCGTCAGACGTGACTGTAGAGATGGCAAAGAGCGAGATTACGGTGAAGGAGAATGCCGGCACATTCAATGTCCCCGTAAAAGTGACCGGAGACCCTAACGGTCCGGTAAAAGTGAAAATTGTGGTTGAAGCTTCCGCATCTAACCCCGCCCTTCCCTTTGAGGAGAAGGAGGGCAAATGGAGCGGCAACTATATCATCACTTCTGAGACAATCAATATCCCGGCAGATGAGAAAACCGCAAACGTGGAAATAAGCACGGTTGATGACCTTGAAGAGAATCCAGATCGGTCTTTCACCATCAGGATTGAATCGGCTGAAGGCGCGACAATCGGAAGCGCCGCCACCACTGTCGTAATCCTGAAAGATAATGATTCCGTGCCTTACGAGAAAGTCCAAGGCACTTGGAACTTTAGCTTCAATGATTATGATGGCAATCCTGCTTCATGGACAATGACGATAGGCGGGTATGATGAAGGATCCAAGGAATATGGCAATGAGCTTTATCTGAGCGGACTGCTTGGCTATCAGAATGAACTGTCTCTGAAATTCTATAACGATGAAGCAACCGGCGAATGCTATATAGAGATGGAACTTCCCGAACCGTTCATGTGGTATAACGAATCATACCTAATCTATGCGTTGAACGGAATGTCCACCGCCCCCGGTGCGATCAGGGGTACATTCAGTGAAGATCTGAAGACCATCACCTTTGATCCGGAAGCAACAATTGTTTATTATGTAGCAGCTCAGGATATTTCCGATGCTCTTGGAGTATATGACCTCTCATCAAATATGAGTATGACCCGTCAGTGAATTTCTGATTGTTGAATGACATAATCTTGGATGTATCAGAGAAATTTCTCTGATACATCCTTTTTTATTAAAGATAATAGTATATTTTTTGAAAAGACAGATAATTTATGTAGTTTTGTAAAAAATACCTGACACTTATGAATAAATACTTACTCTCATTGTTATCTGCGTTATCGGTTGCCGGACTTATCTCGGCAGAAACCCTTACGCCGGAACAAGCCCTTAAACGAGCCGGGCTTTCCAAAATTACACCTACAAGAAGCATGAATACGCTCCCCGTATTCACATCTCTTACAAAATCCGGAGAACCCACAGTATATATTTTTGACAATCTGCATACCGATGGATACATAATGATCAGTGCCGATGATGTTGCGGCACCGATACTGGGTTATTCTGACAACTCTTCTTTCAATTCTGAGGAAATGCCACCTCAAATGAAATGGTGGATTGAGGAGTGCGGACGACAGATTGAATACGCGAGGAATAGTGGGTATGCTCAATATTCATCCACCTCAAGAAGTGGGAAAACAGAAATATCACCTTTATTGTCAACAATTTGGAATCAGGGCACTCCATTCAATAATGATTGCCCCAAGGTGAACGGCACCAAAACACCTACCGGCTGTGTCGCCACAGCGATGGCTCAAGTGATGAACTATTGGAAATATCCGGAAGTTGGAACAGGCGCCGGCATAATAAAATTACCTGACACTGGTAAGCAGGACGTGCTTCAGTTCAGACAGAAAAAATTCGACTGGGGAAACATGATCGACTCCTATAACGGAAGCTATACCGACGAGCAGGCAGCTGCCGTGGCTTATCTAATGAAGGCTTGTGGATATTCATGCGACATGGCATATACCCCCAACAGTTCAGGAGCTCTATCAATCAACGCAGCGAAAGCATTATTTGAGAATTTCAAATATAACCCCAACCTACAATATCTAAACCGAGACTATCTGTCGGCTACAGAATGGGAGAATATAATCTATGCGGAACTTGCAGCCAAACGTCCGGTATTATATGGTGGCCGCTCATCTTCTGTGGGACATGAATTCGTTTGCGATGGGTATGACGGCAATGGTTATTTCCATTTCAATTGGGGATGGGGTGGTATGTCTGACGGCTATTTTCTACTTGACGCATTAAATCCCGGGGCTGTCGGCACCGGTGGCGGTACCGGTGGTGGTTTTAACTTCGGACAGGACATTGTTGTAGGTATACAGCCGGAGGCTACACCCGTACAAAACCCTCGTCTTGTGCAAGGCGGATGGCTGACAGCAACTGTTACCGGGAACAAAATGTCGCTTAAGCTTAAATACAACAATTCCATAGGAAAGTGGATGAATATGGGAGTGCAAGCAGTAAAGGCTTCAATAGGCGTAAGCATTACGTCTATTGAAGAGAAATCTTCTGATCCTGTTTATCTGACAATCAAATCTGAAAGTGTAGGTGCGCCAACTATCACAAATATAGGCGACGGAAGTTATAATCTGCAATTCCAAGGAATTTCAGGGAATGTCTCATTCACAATTCCCTCTTCTTTATCCAACGGAAAATATCGTGCTACCGTCTGCTGCAAAGCTGAAGGGACTGATGACGACTCTTATCTTCCCGTTCTGACCTCTGACGATGCCTACAACTACATATTATTTACCAAATCCGGAAATTCTATATCAGTTGAAGAATTGGAGACACCTTATATTTCAATCACTGAATCAGAACTACTGACCCCCCTTTACTATGGTAATGCATCTCGATTTAGCATATCTGTAAGAAATCATTCAGAGAAGGAGGCGACAAGGAGTTTCTATCCTGTACTTTATTCAAAAAATAAAATGCAGATGCTTGCAGAAGGTATCACATTGACTATCCCTGCCAACGACTCAATCACCCAGGAATTCTCCTCCAACTTTGAAGTAGTGGATGATGCATCCGCTCCATCTTCCAGACAGATATACACGTTAATGTGGTATGACCCCAATACTGAAACACTATATGATTGGAAGGAACAAGTGACAATGAATATCAATCTTGCGAATACAAGCATCGCTGTGACTGATTTCTCAATTCCTGATTCTGAATATCAAATGATAGAACTGACAGATGGATCCCAAACAAGACTATATCAAGTAGCTGATAAATCGGACATTCCTTTCAATTGCTCTCTATATAATGAGAAAGGCTATTTCGGTAAGCCTATATATATCGCCACATTCCTTAATGGGGGTGGAAATCCGCTTACAATTACACCGTTTGATCAGATACCTACACTCTCTGCTAATGAGGAATGTACAATCTCTCAATCCTTGAATTTCTATGTGGGCGAACCGGATAAATTATATTATGCAAGTCTTCTGACAATAAATAATAATGCTTACACAATAATTGAAGATGTGTTGCCGATATTCTTCACGTTTAAGAGTTCATCTGTAGATACTCTGACGGAGGATAATGACGGGATGAGCATTCTCTTTGATTCCGCTCTCCGCTCTGTCGCTGCATCTTCTGCCAATGGAATCGTCTCCTTGACCATCTATTCTCTCGACGGCAGGATTGTCGGCAGCATCGAAGGTGAAGGGAAAGAAAGCGTGTCGATTGATCTTTCTGACATTCCGACAGGCGTGTATATCGTAACTGCCACCGATGCCAAAGGCGTCCGCAAGCAGATGAAGATTGCCCGCTGACAATACTCACAAATATCCAATCACGAAACAAGGAGACTGCCCGACTGACAGTCTCCTTGTTATAAAGTTACCTTAATAACACTTTTTACTATATAAAGTTAGATTTATCTAATCTTTGATAAGCCAATCTTTAATAGTGCGCATCTTGGTTGAGAAATTGACGCCTATTTTTATTATCTTTCTCCCGTCGCATACGAATGGCAATTCATAATGCTTATTATCTATCTGTCGCAATGCCGCTTCTGCCGTATGGTCTGACTTCAACTCAATAATATATATAAATCTGTCCGTTTGCAAAAGGATATCAATCCTACCGTCTGATGTACGATATTCTGCATCGACATAAAGCCCTATCAGTTTCATCAATATCAACAAGGCATTATGAAAATTACGCTCATCATCTATCCTCATTTCATAAGAAACTGACGAGAAGAATGATTGCAAACGCTTCATGAAAGCATCTGCATCCCCTTTAACCAGATCTCTCATGAATTGCTTTATCACAGATTCAGCCGTATTATCCCGCATATTCACATAATTTGGCAGCAGGTATCGCATGAAGCCGTCTGTCACTTCCTTATTTGGCAAACCTAACGTCACGAGATCAAATTCCTTATCATATTCTTTTATCGTCAGGTAGCCGGTCTGATAGACCAATGCTATGGGACTCGGTCTGTCAAGATCAAGACCTATCAATGACTCTACACTGCATTCCGTATTTAATAATGCCTTCAATGAGACATCCATACGCTTCAATTGCTCAACTAATAATGTTGGCTGGCCTGACCTTATCCAATAATTTCGGAATTCCTTTGAATCCATCACGCATACTATTGAATATGGATTATACATATCCTCTCCATAGCATGAGAAACGATAGCCATCATACCAGCTCTTCAGGTCTGACAGAATCTCTTCCCGGCTCTTACAATGTCGGGCAACAAGGGAATTAATTCCTGCATCGAAATATTCCACCAATTCCGTTTCAGAGATGCCACATACAGCACTATACCTGTCGTCGAATGATACGTCTAATATATTGTTGAGTCCTGAAAACACCGACAGGTGCCCGAAACGGCTAACTCCAGTCATGAAAACGAGCCGCAGATAGTCAGCACTGCTCTTGAAATTAGAATAGAGGGCTGCGAGTTCATTACGGTAATAATCGAAATTCTCGGCATCATGCAACGACCCTACAAGCGGTTTGTCATATTCATCCACGAGTATGACAACTCTCTTTCCTGTGGTCTCGTATGCACCTCTTATGATATTGCTGAATCGTATTGATACGTTGTCGGATGTACGAGTAACGCCATACTCCTTTTCCCAGCGGTCAAGCATGTTCGACACCACTGCTCGAAGATCAACCCGATCCTTATATTTCTCCACGTTAAGGTCCATATATAGAACCGGATATGGTTGCCAATCCCAGTCAATGGTATCTATATATAATCCTTTGAACAGCTTCCTTTTCCCTTCAAAAAAACATTTGAGAGTGGAAAGAAACAGACTCTTCCCAAAGCGGCGCGGACGTCCGAGGAAGTAGTATTGGCTACCTCTGATTATCGTCTCGATGTAACGGGTCTTATCGACGTATATGAATCCGTTGGATCTCATCACTTCAAACGACTGCTCACCTACTCCATATCTTACTCTCTCTTCCATACTCGACCGTTTTTTAGATTTTGAAGTCAGACATACTCATCCTCCATCAGCAAAGTTACAACCTTCATCATACACTCGCAAATTTAATCTGACAAATCCGCTTCCTATTCCGTTTTTTTATTACTTTTGTAGGAATTATATATTTATTTGCGTCAAAATTACGTTGTTATTTAAAAGAGATTTAATCTTATTTATTAGAAAGAATCTCTAATTGTAAAATAACATCCTTAATATCATATATTATGGCAAGACCGATAAAAGAGACTCCAATATTATTTGGATCTGATGCAAGAAGATTTGAACAACGTATGCAGAACCCTCCTAAAGTTTCTTCCGAGAAACGTAAACAAATTCGTATGTCGTATGAAACCGTCATCAAAATGATGACTAATTAATCATGACCAGACAGGAATTCCAAGACAGATGCAGAGTTAGAAAACTTAGTATCGGAGAATCTATTGTTACGTTTGATTGTGGAGATGATGACCTAAATGATTTTTTAATAAATGAAGCTAAAAATTTCAGGGATGCATTATTATCTGTAACATACGTAGTTGAAGACAAACAGACCTACGATATATTAGCATATTTCAGTCTCAGCAATGATAAAATATCCATCTCAGATTTCGAGAACAAAACAGAGTTCAATAGATTCAGGAAACATAAATTCGTTAATGAAAAAAGATTGAGAAGTTATCCTGCAATCAAAATTGGACGTTTGGCAATTGCTACGAGTGCACAACACCAATCAATAGGAACCTATCTTCTTGAATTTATTGAAGATTATTTCATTATTGACAATAAATCCGGATGCCGCTTTATCACTGTAGATGCATACATAAATGCCATTCCTTTCTATATCAAGAATAATTATCAGTTTTTAAATAATGATGACGAAGATAAAAAAACAAGAGTCATGTATTTTGATTTAGCTTCTCTTCTTTAAGTAAACCTTCCGGGAGGAATAGGAATATGGTATAACTTGATTTGAGATACATATTTTTTTATTACTTTTGTAGGAATTATATCTATACTGTCTTTATTATGAGAAAATGTATCTTGAAGGTTGCGGCTATCGTTATCGCCGCTTTATTTGCCGTGTCTCTACCATCTCAAGCCCAAAGCCGGAAGGGTGTCTCTATTCTCGGTGACTCTTACTCCACTTTTGAGAATATGGTGGAACCGGCGGGGAATGCTCTCTGGTATTTCAAGAAACCGGATCCTAAGCTGACTGACGTGAATGACGTGAAACAGACATGGTGGCATATCTTCATATCGGAGAACGGCTATCGCCTCGTACAAAACAATTCTTTCTCAGGCTCCACAATCTGTAATACCGGTTACGATGGTGCCGACTATTCCGACCGTTCGTTTATAACACGTATGGACAACCTCGGTAGTCCGGATATTCTTTTCATATTCGGTGCGACAAACGACTCTTGGGCAAATGCACCCATCGGTGAGTTTGTATGGAGTGACTGGACTCCGGAGCAACTGAAGTCATTCCGTCCGGCTCTCGCATATATGCTCTCTCACGTGAAGGACCGCTATCCCAACACGGATATAGTCTATCTCATCAACGATGGTCTTAAACCGGAGATCACATCCTCAATCATCGAGGCATGCAACCGCTATTCCATCCCCTACATTGAATTGAAGGAGATTGACAAGACAGCCGGACACCCCAACCGACACGGCATGCGACAGATCGCCGACCAGGTTAAAGCCAACCTCTCCTTCCGCCATTAACCCACCACCAAAACTCGGCGATAAATTCACCACCAAGCACATAGTTGTCAAATCACAACAAAGCACACGGCGGTTTAATCACCACAAAGCACACAGAGAGCACGGAGGATTTTATAATTTATCCGTGCTCTCTGCGTTCTCCGCGGTTCAATCACCACAAAGAACCATCAATTTATTGAGCGATTAATTTTTATTTCAATTTAGAGACAATCTCATCGGGATTCTGGTGCATACGGCTAAACGCTACTATTTTCTTCCCAAGATCTTTGATTGATCCACCAATAAAATATATAATTTCATCAATTATAAGGAAACGGTCATGTACGTTTGTACACTTACAAACAGTAATTTCGGGATATTGAGCATTAGGACGCTGAAGATCACTTGAAATATGAGAATGTCTTGGGTCAGTATATATAATAGCCTTGACTCCTTCATTCCGTTTGTCAAGCACTTTCAGTATCCGGTCATCAACATAGTTATCAATAAGGACAATTCGTTTCCTTGCCTTACGCACTAAGTCAGAAATAAAGCTATATGCATCAAATATCTGACCTTCAAAGAAAAACCCTTCTATTGGTTCACATTCTTTATTATCAAGACGAGTTAACACCTCATCAATTTTTTGTCAGTTTCAGAAATATGATGGTGCAAAAGAAGATGATTGTGTTCAAGCGTTTCCAACCGTTGAAATACGTGAGCATTTGTCTGCAAAAAACTACGCATTGCAATGAAAGCCCTCATAATACGAATATTAATTTCTATAGCTTGCTCTGAACGCAGCACACTACTCAACATTGCCACTCCCTGTTCCGTAAACACGTATGGTTTATAACGATTCCCTCCACGCCCGGACTGTTGGCTTGAGGTGCAATTTTTGCACCTCAAGTTTTCCAACTCTTCCAGCGAAATTTCCATCATAAAATCAGACGGGAAACGTGATATATTGGATTTGACAGCTCTTTTGAGATATTTAGTCTCCACTCCATACAGTCGTGCCAAGTCGCTGTCAAGCATAACTTGTTTACCTCTGATTATATATATAAGATTTTCAATAGGAGGAAGCATATATTGGTCATCATTTGATATTGGGTCAGGCATATCGTTATGTCATACATTATTTATTTGCAAATGTAATAACATTGTTTTTATTTACAAAAAAATAAGGCTACAATCGTAAAAAACGACTGTTTATCTCCGCATCTTCGTTCTTGACGGTTGAATCACCACTAAGCACACGGAGAGCACGGAGATTTTTTATAATTTCTCCGTGCTCTCCGCGCTCTCCGCGGTTGATATACCTGCGGTTAAATCGGTGATGGTTATTTATAGTCGAAGAGGATGCTGTGGCGGATGTCGGTGGAGGATGAGCCGACGTGCGCCTTAAACTTACCCGGTTCAACTACCCATGAATGTGACTTGTCGTCAAAATATTTCAATGCGTCAGGAGTAATCTCAAATTTCACAGTCCCCGTCTCCCCCGGTGCGAGCTTTATCTTAGAGAACCCTTTCAACTCTTTCACCGGACGCGGCAACGACGATTTAAGATCGGATATGTAAAGTTCAACTATCTCACTACCCTCTCGACCACCCTTGTTGGTCACAGGCACCTCCACCGTGATCTTACCATTTTCACTGATCGTATTCCCCGAAACAACCGGTTTGCCATACTCAAACTCCGTATAGCTCAACCCATGTCCGAACGGGAACAATGCCGGTATCTTCTTCGTATCGTGCCAACGATAACCTACAAGAATATCCTCCTTATACGTCTCCTTCGGATTCTTGCCACCCTCTATCACCGAGCCGGGTATGGCAACCACATCAACATCACCGCTCTCAATTCCCGGATACGCCTCCGCACCGAATGAGTTGGCTCCGCAATCCTCTATCTTTACAGGTATGGAATAAGGCAGTTTGCCGGACGGATTGACCTTACCGGAAATCACGTCTGCCATAGTCGCACCACCCATAGTGCCGAGATAAGAGGTGTGGAGTATTGCCGGCACATCCTTCACCCAAGGCATGGCATAAGCATTGCCAGATATATTGGAGATGATGACGTTCTTATTCACCTTCAGCAGTTCGGAGATAAGTTCGTTCTGACCGAATGGCAACTCATACTCCCTGCGGTCTGTGCTCTCGCAATCCTGCCATGAGTTCTTGTTGAGACCACCGATGTAGATGACCACGTCAGCATCCTTAGCCATCTCCACAGCCTCATTTCGGAGAGAATCCTGCACCTCTGCCGGCACTATATCCTCAGCCTCATATAGTGTGCGTCCGCATGAATAGCCGGGGGCATACTTCACCCGGTCGCCATACACTGCCTGCAACGCGGAGAGTGGAGATACGTAATCCTTCGGCTTCAGTTCAGAGGAACCGCCGCCATCAGTCAGACGACGCACTGCATTGTCGCCTACCACAAGAATCGTGCCCTTGAAATCGGGGGAAAGCGGCAAGATTCCGTTATTCTTCAGAAGCACCACCGACTCATCACCTATAGCCTTCGCTGCTGCATAATGCTCCGGCGAACATATCGAGCCGAAAGGTTTGTCGGTGTTCATCGCGGTGCGGAAGATAAGGCGCAGTATATTGCGTGCCTTCGCATCGAGGGTAGACATCGGCACCTCACCCTTCTCAAGCATCTCACGGTAGGGGCGGGCAAGATAATAATCATCATATCCGAACGCACTCTCCGAGGTCAGACCGTTGGTGTAGGAACCCATCTCTATGTCAAGACCATTGAGGGCTGCCTCCTTAGTGTCGTGTGCGCCACCCCAGTCTGTGATAACCACGCCGTCGAAATCCCATTCCCCGCGCAATATATCCTGAAGCAGACGCTCGTTGTGGCAGCAATGCTGACCCCAAATCTTATTGTAGGCACCCATTATCGACCATGCACCGCCATCCTCAACTGCCTTCTTGAACGCAGGAAGATAGATCTCATACAGGGCACGGTCACTAAGGTCCACATCGACTGTGCCGCGCCATTGCTCCTGATTGTTGAGCGCAAAGTGTTTCACGCATGCAGCCACGCCATTCTTCTGAAGCTCCTTAACGTAAGGCACAACCATCTCCCCTGCCAGATACGGATCCTCACCCATATACTCGAAGTTACGTCCGTTGAGAGGAGTGCGGTAGATATTCACGCCCGGACCGAGCAGCACATCCTTCTCGCGATAGCGTGCCTCCTCGCCGATAGCCTTGCCATATACCCCGGCAAGCTCCGGATTCCAAGTGGCGGCAAGTGCCGTCAATGCCGGAAACGCCGTGATTGAATCATTGGTCCAGTCGGCATACGCCCATGAGTTCCATGAGATCTCCGCACGTACGCCGTGAGGACCGTCGCTCATCCATATCTCAGGTATGCCGAGACGCGGCACGCCCGGCGATGAGAACTTGCTCTGTGCATGACACATAGCAACCTTCTCCTCCATTGTCATACGCTTCAATGCATCCTCCACACGATCCTCGATCGGTGCCTTCGGATCCAAATATACCGGGGTCGAAGCCCCTGCGGTCAGGATTCCTCCTGCTATAACCATAGTAGTCAAACGATTTTTTAAATTCATTATTCCGATTGAATTTTTATAGTCAGTTCCTTTTGAAGTATTCATACTTCCAGTCTCATCTTGCGGCGACAGTGACATCTCCAGACTTCAACCCGGCAGATTTCGCCGTCACCTTTATATCGCCCCTCTTACCCGTGTTCTGCACAATAAGCAAAGCCTTTCCGTTGAATGCCTTGCGCTTATCTGACTTGAACGGTTCGAGCGACACGGGGCTACCGTTGTCGACGCCCACATTCTTTCCGGCTCCCTCTACAGAAAACTCAATCTCGTTATCTGCAACGGGACAGACATTACCTTTATTGTCTACAATCTCCGCCGTGATGTAGCAAAGATCCTCACCGTCGGCATTTATCTCGCTGCGGTCTGCTGTCAGTCTCACGGCATACGGTTCGGATGCAGTACGCACCACGTCGCGCTTCACCTCGCGCCCGGACTTTCGGCTCACTGCCTCCAGCTCTCCCGGCACGAACGGCACTCGCCAGCTGACGTGGTAGCTACCCTCCTCCGGACGTTTCGCGCCAAGCGACTCCCCATTGAGATAGAGTTCCACCTCATCGGCATTGTTGAAATATGCCCACACATCGATCTCCTGACCCTCTTTCCAGTTCCAATGCGGGAAGAGATGGAGCACGTCGAGATCCGGACGCCAGCGGCTCTGATACATATAATATGAATCCTTCGGGAATCCGGCAAGATCCACTATGCCGAAATAGGAGCTTCTTGCAGGCCATCCGTAAGGGGTCGGCTCGCCGAGATAGTCGAAGCCTGTCCATACGAACTGACCCATGATGAAATCATTATCCTCCACATGGCGCATTGTCCCCTCATGGGTGTTACCCCACGGCACGTGGCAATTGTCGTATGATGAGCAGGCAAACGATTCGTCGTAGAAAGGCTTGTCCCAGCGTTCAGGCCATACGTACATGCTGTCGGAGGGCATACGGTAGTAACCTCGCGTCTGGAGTGCCGACACGCTCTCCGTGATGATAAACGGCTTGCCCGGGAAATTCTTGGGCACATCCTTAAACCAGTCGTCATGATAATTGAAGCCTATTATGTCAAGTGCGCCCGAACGGAAGAGATGATTCCCGGGAGCCGGCTCATTACATCCCGCAGTCACGGGGCGGGTGGGGTCAAGCTCTCGCGTCATGTCGGCAAGTTTCTTCGTCAGGAGCGAATTGACCGACATCGGGGCTTCCTTATCGGCAAGCATATCCTTCCCATGACCGAAATTCAGTATGAGATTCGCTTCGGCAAGCGAAAGGGTATCAGCCTGCGCGTCGCTCCACTGCTCAAGCACCTCATTTCCGATGCTCCACATTATTATGGAGGGATGATTGCGGTCGCGCACCACAAGATCAGTCAGATCGCGTTCGTGCCACTCCGGGAAATAGCGTGCATAGTCGTGCGACGTCTTTTTCTTACGCCACATGTCAAACGTCTCATCCATCACCATCATACCCATCGAATCGCAAAGTTCAAGGAGTTCGGGAGCCGGAGGATTGTGGGATGAACGCACCGCATTCGCCCCCATCTCCTTCAGTATCCTCAGCTGGCGTGCGATTGCGGCACGGTTGACCACCGCACCGAGTGCCCCCGCATCATGATGCAGGCAGACGCCATTGATCTTCAGCCTCTCACCATTGAGTGAAAAACCTTTCTCTGCGTCAAACTCAAGGCTGCGGAATCCGGTCTTTGTCTCATAGCAGTCAACTGTCACGCCATCCACGTTCACCTCGCTCACCACAGTGTAAAGATAAGGCGTCTTCACCGACCATAACGACGGGGAAACCACGTCAAGAGGCTGCACCACCTCCACCTTGCATTTCGGGGATAGTTCAACAGGCGACGCAACCGAAGCCACGACCTTCCCGTCGGCATCGACCACACTTGTGGTGAGTTCTGCCTTTACATCCTTATCACCCGTATTCTCCACATTCGTAAGCACCGTCAGCCGGGCATTATCCGGAGTGACGCTATCCTGACGCACAAACGTACCCCATTGTGCCACATGAACAGGGTCAAGTGCCCGAAGCCACACATGACGGTAGATTCCGCATCCGCTGTACCATCTTGAATTCGGCTGCTCGGCATTGTCCACCCTTACGGCTATCACATTCTCTCCCGGCTTCAACCACGGAGTGAGATCATAGCTGAACGAGGCATAACCATACGGACGCGTGCCGAGGTCATGACCGTTGATATAGACCGTGGCATTCATGTATGCCCCGTCGAAATCCACGTATATACATTTCCCCTTCATTGAGGCGGGGAGAGTGAACGTCTTGCGATACCACCCCACTCCGCCGGGGAGTGCGCCACCACCGGTGCCCGACGGGTTATCCTCACTGAAACTACCCTCTATCGCCCAATCATGCGGGAGGTCGAGGTCACGCCATGAAGAGTCGTCAAAATCGGGTGAGGAAAAACTTGTGGAGTCGCCAGGCTGGGTGGATAAGGTGAATTTCCACCCCTTGTCGAACGACACCGATCTGCTGTCAGCCCCGGTGCGGGAACATCCCCCGCACCAGAGCAGACACAGGCAAATCAAAATGAGACCTGATAATATATTTCTCATAACCTGATCTCGGTCTTTGAACCTGAATACTTAACTTCTTTACCTTTTACATCGCGTGAATATCCTACCGGAGTCTCAGGCGACACTTTCACCACGTTGAAGGTGCGCTCCTTCAGCATTCCGGGGAACTCACCCTTGCGGTCACCGATAGTAAGCGTCTGCGTTGCATTGTCGAATGAGAACGGAATCATGCTGTAGCTGCCCTTCTCATAGTTATAGTTGACGTTCTCATCCTCATATAGAGTGAACTCTCCGTTCTCCCCTGTGTAGACATAGAGATTGATCACGTCTGCCGCTTTCTCATCAGCATACTGCATTGCCGGACCGAACGGCACAATCGCGCCGGAACGCACATAGAGCGGCATACGCCCGTAGGGTGCCGGAGCCACCTTTGTCTCTCCGCCGGCTGAGACCTCTTTACCTGTATAGAAATCATACCAAAGGGAACCTTTCGGGAAATAGACCTCACGGTCGCGAGCCCCATACTCATACACCGGTGCCACAAGAAACGCATTACCAAACATATATTGGTCGCCAATGCCGCGTGTGGCAAGGTCTGACGTGAAGTCCATCACCATCGGACGCATCACCGTGTAGTCATTGAAGTGGGTCATACCCGCCATTGAATATATGTAGGGCATCATGTCGTAGCGAAGATTCGTGTAATACACCACCGACTCGTAGGCAGGATGATTCTCCGGCGCGATATTGAATATCTCGCGGTAGGGCCACTGTCCGTGCGCACGGAAGAGCGGAGAGAATGCACCAAACTGATACCAGCGGGTGTTGAGCTCACGCCATTCCTTGAGGTCGGCATTCTCCTTCCCTGTCTGATAGAACTCCTGCTGACCCTTCACGTAGCGGTCTTCCACGCAGAATCCGCCTATGTCCATTGTCCACCAGGGCACGCCGCTCATCGAGAAGTTAAGACCGGCAGATATCTGAGCCTTCATATCCTCCCAACGTGTGGCGATGTCGCCGCTCCACGTAGCCGTGGAATAACGCTGCTGTCCGGCAAATCCGGAACGGGTCAAAAGGAACACTCGCTTGTCGGGATCCACGCCACGCTGACCGTTGTAGATGGCATCGGCATTCATCAGCGCGTAGGCATTGAAATATTTTGTAGAGGGTCCCAACGCTGTCGGGGTGATAAGATCCTTGCGATACTGGATATCGGTGCAGTCGCGGATATTCGGTTCGGAAGCATCCATCCACCATGCGTCGATTCCGAGAGGCATGTAGTGGTCGTTGATCTGATTCCAGAAGAGTTTGCGGGCATCCGCATCGTATGCGTCATAGAATGAGCTGAGATAGCCGGGACCAACCCAGTCGCGTATGCTGTCCTGAACGGGGAGCTTATACATCCAGCCATTCTTGTCAAATTCCTTATAATGCTCTGTGGTCACGTAGAACTTGGGCCATACCGAGATCATCACCCTTGCATTCATGTCGTGGATAGTGTCAACCATCCCCTTGGGGTCGGGGAAACGTGCGCGGTCAAACTCATGGCTTCCCCATGAATCCTCCTTCCAGTGAAGCCAGTCGATGACGATATTGTCGATAGGTATGCCGCGTTTGCGGAACTCTGCAAGCGTAGAGAGTACCTCCTGCTGGGTGTTGTATTTCTCACGGCTCTGCCAATAGCCCATCGCCCATTTCGGCATCACAGGAGCCTTACCGGTCAGTGTGCGGTAGCCGGAGATGACGTCATCCATGTCGTCGCCATAGATGAAATAATAGTCAATGCCGTTCTGCATCTCACCCCACCAGCTCATGTTCATCTGCTCCTTCGGATCGCGTGGGTCATACACGCGAAGTCCGCAGTAAGCCACAGATCCGTTAGGTTCCCACTCTATCTTGATGGGCACCCGTTTACCCCCCTCAAGATTCACAGAGAATTTATAGCTGTTGGGATTCCATGCCGTGCGCCAACGCTCCGGCACCACCTCCTTATTGTCGACATACACTTTCTGATAGCCGGAATAATAGAGTATGAACTTATATTCACCGCTCTTCTCCGCCTCTATTGCGCCCTCGTAGGTGACATGGCTACCGGCGAAATTGAAATTCTGCGGAAGATTGACCACGTGGGCAAGATCCCCTCTCTTCAGATGCTCGAAATAGATGGAATCCTCACGCTGCACGAGTGTGGTCTCCGACGGGTTTGCCGGAACGTAAGTGCCTGTCAAGGCACCCTCCTTACCATCCTTGTCAAACAGCTTGAATACTCCGCCGAGCTGCTTGTAGCCGTCGGGATTACCCCAGCGGCAAAGTGAGTAGCTGTCCCAAAGTATGCCATAGTTATCGGTAGAGACCACGAATGGCACCGACACCTTCGTGTTGTACTGGAACAGTTCCTCGTTCTTACCTTTATAGTTGAATTCATCGCTCTGATGCTGTCCGAGTCCGTAGATGCCCTCCTCTTCGGAAAGCGACTCAAATTCCTGACGCACCGTGTAGCCTTTCGTACCCTCCACCTCTATCGGGGAGAACTCTCTGCCACCGTCAGCTTCCGACACCACCAGACGACCCGAAAGATCGTAGAATTTCACATCGCCCGTGGCTAATGAGACGGTGGCACGCACCGCAGAAGTCACCAACGAGACTGTGCTGTCGGTCTCCTCGACCTCAAACTTTGTGGAACTCTCCGGTTTTAACACCACGAGGCTCTCATCTTCGGCAAATTTACTGTCGGGGGTTGCCGAGACACGTATGATTTTGTCGCCCCACACCTGAAGACGCACTTTCCGCACGTCGTTCTCATTCTGCCGGTCAAGATTGACGGTTATCCCCATGCTGTCCTTCTCAATCTTTGAAGAACCACACGAAGCAACTATTGCTGACGCAAGCAGTGCACATGTAAAGAAGGGTAATCTCATAATTATTAGGTAATGGTTAATTTCAAGGTTTGCATATCCGCTTTCCAACGCCGATACCGCACATTATATATCATGCGATTATTGCGCGGCGGGAGGGAGCGGCAACTACAATATCGTATATGCAAAATTACCCATAACTACGCAATCACAACATCATCATACGTGTTTTAAAGGGTGCAGTTAGGATGAGTGAGGGGCATGAATTGTTAAATTAGACGGTATAATTTGTTTCCGACCCCTCTTTATCCTGGTAAACGGAGGGTAAAATGCCAAATTCCTCCTTGAAATACTTGCTGAACATCTTCGGGCTGTTGAATCCCGTGCGGTAGGCTATTTCCGACACGTTGAGCTGGCTCTCCCTCAAAAGCTGGGCGGCACGTTTCAGGCGGATAACACGTATGAACTCTATCGGTGTCTTACCCGTGATCTGCTTTATCTTCTTATACAGGCGCACCCTGCTCATGCCAAGCACCTCGCTCAATTCCTCCACGGAAAGCTCCGAACTGTCGATATTATCCGACACATATTTGACCGCCTTTTCTATAAACTGCTCATCAAGCGGCGTTATCTTTATCGCCTCCGGCTCCGGATCCACAAGACTGCGACGCGCACCCTTGGCAGTCAGTTCCACAAGTCGTTTCATGCGAAGTTTCAACACATTGAAGTTAAACGGCTTTGTAATATAGTCGTCGGCACCCAACGTCAATCCTTCAAGTTTTACGCCCAGATCATGCTTGGCGGTCAGTATTATAATCGGTATCGCCACAGTCGCCTTATTCCCCTTCAGACGGCGGCACAACTCTATGCCGTCCATGCCGGGCATCATCAAGTCGGTCAATATTATGGCAGGCGTTACGTTTTCTATCACCTTCAACGCCTCATTGCCGTCGGAAGCGGTTATCACCTCGAAATCATCCTCCAATTCAAATTTAAGCATCTCGGTCATGTCCGGGTTATCATCAACCACGAGTGCCAACGGACGGGAATCCACGGCATTACCCTCTCCGCTGCTTCCCTCCACACTATTGGCATCCGCTGCTTCCGCAACATTCTCCGGCCTCACTGACACATTTTCCTGACGAACCGGCTTCGGCTCACGGCATACATCACCCTTCGACTTCCGATCGATATGACGTATCGGTATGTCGATGATGAAGACGCTTCCATGATCCACATTGTCGGTGACGCGCACCGTTCCATCATGCAGCTTGACGTACTCATAAACCATGCTAAGTCCGATACCGCTACCCATGTGAGGATGCGACTCACCATCATCATCCACCTGATAGAACCGTTCGAAAATATGCTCCTTGTCCTTATCCTTTATCCCCACGCCCGTATCGGCTATCTTTATGCGCAGCACAGGATTCTCCTCACCCACCTGCTCCAGAGAGACATCTACACGTCCGCCTGCCGGAGTGAATTTGAAGGCGTTACCAAGCATATTCATGAATATCTTCTCTAATTTATCTTCATCAAACATAAGGCAGATGCTCTCCCTGTCGGAATAGAACGTAAGGTTGATGTTCTTGCGCTCGGAAAGGTTTACAAAGGAATTACAAACGTTCTGGCTGAATGCCACCACATCCCCCTCCGTCGGGTTGAGCTGCAATCCCGCCACCTCATTCTTGCGGAAGTCAAGAAGCTGGTTGACAAGCGTCAGCAGACGCATCGCGTTGGAACGCATCAGAGTGAGCCGGCGGGTCTGCCGCTCGTCGGTAGATTCCTTTATCATCTCCTCTAAAGGCGACACTATCAGCGACAACGGCGTGCGCAGATCATGACTGACATTGGTGAAGAATTTGAATTTCAACTGGTTTATCTCCTCCTGCTTGCGCATAGCCTCCTCGTGCATGTCGCGTTCAAACTTGCGGCGTTCCATCTCACTGACAATCTTCACAATACCCCATATCGCCACCATACCCAACAGGATGTAAATCACTATTGCACAGGTAGTCGTCCAGAACGGAGGATAAACCCGTATGAACAACTCTCCCGGCTCCTCGCTCTCATATCCGTCGCCATTGACAGCCCTCACAAGAAGACGATACTTACCCGGCGAAAGATTGGTGTAAGTCACGTGGTTAACACCCGGCGCACAGAAGGTCCATTCATCATTATACCCCTCAAGACGATACTCATACATGGTTTTCTCCGGCAGAGCATAATCATCGGTGGAGAAATATATTGAAAATTCCTTGGGATTATGCGAAAACTCTATCTCCGCACCATCGGCAAGACCGTTTTTCATCACCACTCGCCCATCAACCTCCTCTCCGGGACGTACAAGCCGACTTCCCATATATAGGTCGGTGAACACCACTCGCGGATGAATCATGTTGAATTTCATCTCCGAAGGGGAGAAACGGTTCAATCCGTACAATCCGCCTACAACAATCTCCCCGTCGGGAAGCTTGCCAAACGAACGCTGGTTGAAATCACATTCCATAAGTCCGTCACGGTTGTCGTAGGCATGGGTGACAACGTTGAGATTACCGGTCTTCTCATCATAACCCACCTTTATATTTATAAGCATCGCTCCCTCGCTCACCCACATTGAACCGCCGTTATCCTGCGTGATGCCAAGCACATAGCGTTGTTTTCCGTCATCGTTAAGTTTGATTTCCTGCACCTTGCCATGAACCCTGTCTATCACCTTCAATCCATTGGAAGTGCCCACCCAAAGCAATCCCCTTGAATCCTCATAAATCTGCGACACTTTCCAGCGATAGGTATCTATTCCCGGAAACAGGTCTCTGAATCTCTTCAACTTGCCACTCTTGGGGTCATACACGCTTATGCCGTATGACGTGCCTATATAGACCCTTTTGTCGCGTGACAACACCACCGACATTACATAATTCGACAGAAGTTCCGTAGTTCCGTTTTTATAACTCACCACTTCCCCCGTCGAAGGGTCATACATAAACAGTCCGCCTCCGAGTGTGCCGCACCATAGCCTACCATCCGAATCAAACTCAGATGCCCAGACATAACTGTCGTCCAATGCTGACGAAGTGGTTATCTTCCTGAAATTCTTCCCATCGTATAGCCGCAATCCTTTTGAGAATGAACCGATATATAAATTACTGTTGCCATCGGGGGTAAGGCTTGTTATCGCAGGCTCTGACTCACCGAACGACGGGTCGGACAATCTACGGCGTGCCCCGGTCTTTGTGTCCCATATCCATAAGCCGGAACTGTCGGTTCCCACCCACATATCGTTGCCGGATGCCGGCGTCACGCAATTTACGTCGGGAAACTCCTCAAGTGTGAATTTCCTGACGCTCTCGTTATGCGACAGCAATCCCCTCTTATACGTGCCCATCCATATCGTTCCGGCGGAATCCTCCATAAAGCACGTGATGGTATTATTCCTTGTAGCCATTCCCGGAGGATCTGCCGGCACGAAATGAAGCCCTTCATCAGTTGTCAGGATTCTCTCAAGCCCGTGATGATCCCGTGCAATCCACAACCGTCCCGACGAGTCCTGAAATATCTTTTTCATTATCCCTATTTTGCCGTGGTTAGGGATACGGTCGTTGAGCCATTTACCGTTTCTCCTGTCATAGACATAAAGCAATTCCATCTGATAGATCCACACGCGATCATCCCCATCCACATACATCTCATAAAGATGGTTACCATTCATTATAGGGTCAGGAGCAACAGTGGAGACTACCTTCATCCCTTCAATATCCATAAACAGGAGTGCTCCTCTCTTATCCACTGCCGTCAATTCACCATCCTTAATAACCATATCAGTTATTTCGGCAAAGGTGGATGGAATCCCTTTCACTTTCTCAACTTTATCATCCACACATCTTATCCGATACAACCCCTTACCCGACAAAGCCAACCATATATCGCCATTTGCATCAGTGGTGAGATTTGATATGAAACCCTCCAGACCGAATTTCTGCACTATGCTTTCCGAGTCCGGAATGTCAAGTCTGTCCATGACCGGATCATATACCCCGTATCTATCGCTGCTATGAAGCCACAACTTACCCCGGCAATCCTCATGGATGTTAAGGATATGATCGTTGAGTATCGTGGTGGAATCCGTGATCCCTCCATTCACCTGCTTGACATTGTAACCGTCATAACGGCATAATCCAGATGATGTACCGAACCACAACATTCCACCACTATGCTTATGAAGCGCGGTGATAAGATTGTTGTATGACCCGGGCATCGCATCAAGATGACGAAGTTCAAGATGAGAATCAGACGAATAGCAGGATATTCTTGCGAAAAGAATCACCAGAAGTGAAAGTATAATTGTTTTACGTGGCATAAAAGTGTTTTAAGGAGTATTTTAAGGATTGTTTTACAAAATAAACTAATATTAAGCAATTATCCAAAAAATATAATATCACCACATCTTTAATATTCCACATAAATATTTAATAAACAATATTTTATATCTAACAATGTAACATTTTGATATATCTTTGTTAACATTTAAGACCCTCCCGAAACGATTTTAATACCTAAAGGTAAAACCATAAGCCCCACTTACCGGATTTCTGTTTGTAATTTTGCACTCGTCAAAACGATGCTGCCAGATGCATCAATGGATTTGGCAGACAAATCGGTTCTACCCGGAGTTCAACAATGATTTTTCGGGTTCCCAACTTAACCTAACCAAAATCTAAACTATAACCTATATATTTACCTGTTAAACCTAAAATCAATGGAAAGAAACTTTATTTACCATTGCAAGTCACGAGCCATCCGGCTTCTGTCTGTAGTTCTCTGTCTTTTGGCGGGAATGGGGATAGCAAGTGCGGAGGTTATCACCGTAAAGGGAAATGTGACTTCTGCCTCTGACGGCGAACCTCTAATCGGTGCAACCGTCCAAGTGAAAGGCACAACTACCGGAACATCTACCGACATCGACGGCAACTACTCAATCAATGCCGAGAAAGGGGCAACCCTCACTTTCTCATACGTCGGTATGAAAACGCAGAGCATCAAGGTATCTTCCTCCTCTCTCGATGTTGCCCTTCTGGAGGACGACAGCGTGCTTGACGAACTTGTGGTTGTCGGCTATGGCGTACAGAAAAAGAAACTCGTCACCGGCGCAACCTCTCAGATTGAAGGTGCGGAAATCGCAAAGATGAACACCACCTCACCCCTTCAGGCTATGCAGGGACAGATGGCGGGCGTAAATATCGCCTCCGAATCAGGTCAGCCCGGTTCGGGTATGAAAGTGACCATCCGCGGTCTCGGCACAATAGGCAACGGATCCCCTCTTTATCTTATAGATGGCGTAGGTGGCGACATTTCCACTCTTAACCCCGCAGATATCGAGAGCATCGACGTGCTGAAGGATGCCGCATCAGCTGCGATATATGGTGCGCAGGCTGCCAATGGCGTTGTCCTTATCACTACCAAACAGGGTCGTGAAGGTAAGGCAAAAGTCACTTTCGACGGTTATTTCGGATGGCAGACTGCTCCAAGAAAAATGCAGATGCTCAACTCACGTGAATACATGACAATCATGGATGAGCAGCAGGTGAACAGCGGTCTCGCCCCTTACGACTGGGCTTCCATGAAAAGCATATATCATAATGATGCACAAGGCAACCCGGTGCTTAATGATACAGACTGGATCGACACCATGTTTAAGGATAATGCCAAGACACAGAGCTACACCATAGGAATCACCGGAGGTAGCAAGGCATCCACTTATGCAATGTCGCTCGGATATCTGAATCAGGAGGGCATAGTGGGCGGCAAGGATGCCAGCAACTATTCTCGCTATAACTTCCGTATCAACTCCGACCATAAGCTCTTCGGCGACATCATAACCATAGGCGAGCAGGCAAGCTTCGTTTATGTAAAGTCCACAGGAGTCTCTGTCGGCAACCAGTATAGCAACACACTGCGTGGTGCTTTCGGCTCATCCCCTCTTGCGCCTGTATATAATGCGGATGGTGAGTTCAACTCCACAATGAACTCCGACTGGTATAAGGGCGACGGCAACCCATACGGGGCAATGATGATAGGCGACAATATCTCTAAGAACGCTACATTCTCTGCAAATGCATACGCCCAGATAGAACCGATCAAGAACCTTCGTTTACGCACAGTATTCGGCGTAGTGTACGGAGCTTCCGAATGGCGTCGGTTTGAGCCAATATATCAGTTTACTGACACTGACACATCTCACAGCTATACAAAAGTAGACCAGAACAAGAACAACAGCCTGGGAATGACATGGACCAATACACTATCCTACGACTGGAATATAAAGGATCATGAGTTTAATGCCCTCTTAGGTATGGAATCCTACAGATATGAGGGTTCTTATCTCGGTGCATCCCAAGGGCATCTGAAAGAGGGATTCGACAACTGGGATCATGCATGGATAAGCAACGGCACCGCAGCAAGCACCGCTGACGGACTGACTGCTTCCGGATATCCTCACGATGAAGCACGATCCGTATCCTACTTCGGTCGTCTCGGTTGGAACTGGCAGGAGAAATATATGATTAACGCAACCGTACGTTGCGACGGGTCTTCTCGATTTGCAAGCGGACACAGATTCGGATGGTTCCCGTCAGTATCTGCCGGTTGGAATATCTCAAATGAGAGCTTTATGGAATCTGCCGCCGGTTGGCTCAATTTCCTCAAACTACGTGTCAGCTGGGGTCGTGTCGGCAATCAGAACATCGAAAACTATCAGTATCTGTCGCCTATCAAGAATCAGTATGCCAATTATTTCTTTGGGCAATACCTCGGTCCTAACGGTGTATATAACGGAGAATATAACCAAACATGGTCAAACAACTGGGGAGCATATCCCTCACGCCTCGGCAATCTCGACATAACATGGGAAACCTCAGAGCAGACCAACGTCGGATTCGATGCCCGTTTCCTCGGAAGCCGACTCTCCGCCACATTTGATTTCTACATCAAGACCAACAAGGACTGGCTCGTAGTAGCACCTATCCTCGCGACTGCCGGAACGGATGCACCTTTCATCAACGGTGGAAACGTGAAAAATACAGGTGTTGAGCTTTCTCTCAACTGGAATGACGTCATCGGAAACGATTTCTCCTACTCTGTCGGAGTAAACGGATCATACAACAAAAACAAGGTTGGCGCAATACCTAATGAAGATGGTATTATCCACGGCGAGACTAATCAGCTATATAATAATACACCTGAATTTTATCGTGCACAAGACGGAATGCCTATCGGATATTTCTGGGGATTCAAGACTGCCGGTATATTCCAGAATGAAGCGGAAATTGAAGAGTGGAGACAAGCCGGCAACGGAATCCTTCAGGAGAATGTGAAACCCGGAGATGTAAGATTTGTCGATATCAACCATGATGGATTTA
This sequence comes from Lepagella muris, assembly GCF_004793975.1. NCBI lineage: Bacteria > Pseudomonadati > Bacteroidota > Bacteroidia > Bacteroidales > Muribaculaceae > Lepagella > Lepagella muris. Next base: position 69,604 of record NZ_SRYB01000018.1, on the reverse strand, counting down.
TAAATGACAATGACAAGACCAATCTCGGCAACGGTATGCCTAAGTTTACGTATGGATTCAACATCAATCTATATTACAAGAACTTTGATTTCGGACTCGTGGCTACCGGTGCTGCCGGATTCGATATCGTGCAAAGTTATCGCGGATGGGACAATCAGAAAGCCAACTATACTACACGTATACTTGACCGCTGGACCGGTGAAGGCACATCCAACACCATACCTCGCGTCACAAACACCAACATCAACTGGCAATTCAGCGACCTATTCATCCAGAAGGGAGATTACCTGCGCCTGTCTAACCTAACGATCGGTTATAACTTCGCCCCTATCATTAATCAAAGCTGGTGCTCGCAGTGCCGCCTTTACTTCCAGGTGCAGAACCTTGCCACATTCACGAAATATGATGGCATGGATCCTGAAATTGGCTACGGCACTCAAGCATGGGTATCAGGTGTGGACCTCGGATACTATCCACGTCCCCGCACCTTTATTGTAGGAGTGAATCTCGGATTCTAAGAAGGATGTCATACATACAGGATAATCTCCGTAAAACAATTGCAGAAACAGGCATCTATAAAAACAGCCTTAGTAATCTCTAAACAATATCAAAAATGAATAATTTCAAAATCAATATATTTTCACTTGGAATTGCTGCTCTCGCCACTGCAGCAATGACTACAGGATGCTCCAACAGCTTCCTTGATGTCGAGTCAAAAGTGGATTCCAATACTCAGAACTTCTATAAGTCAGAGGCGGATGCATGGCGTGCTCTTATCGGATGTTATAACGGATGGCGTCAGACCTCCAGCTACGGTGGCATCAGCTTCTATATCGCATCCACCATAATGTCTGACGAGACCTATAGCGGCACCGGCAACAGCGATGGAAAAAACTATATGGTCATTGACCGTTTTGACACCGGAATGTCGCCTGCCGACCAACAGATTTATTCCACCGACTGGGCAATATACTACAAGGGGGTGTATCGATGCAATGAGCTCATCACCCGCGCCGATGGGATAAACTGGAATGAGAACTCCTCCAAACGCGGACTATACATAGGTGAGGCTCGTGCCCTTCGTGCTTTATTATATTTCGATATGGTGAGACTTTGGGGAAACATACCCCTCTTCCTTGAACCCGTCAATGAAAACCGCGAACAGGCTGATCCGGCGGAAGTATACGCCAATATATTTGAAGACCTCAAATATGCGATCGCCAATATTCCTGACGATGCCAATCTCGGTGTGGACAATTTCGGACGTGTCTCAAAATATGCCGCCGAAGCGGTTGCAGCAAGAGCCTATCTGTTCTATACCGGATATTACGGGAAAGAGCCTGGCTTCACCGACGCTGAGGGAAAAACAATCGGCACATTCTCCAAATCGGACGCACTCGCTGCCGTAGAAGACGTGATCTCAAGCGGACAATATGAACTCCTGGAGAATTATAAGGATTTCTGGCCGGCATCCTCACTCGTGGCAAATACCGATGCTCCCGGTTGGAACAATACTTTGTCAACCTATGCAGGCGATGCCAACAAAGAGGCTGTCCTAAGCATGAACTTCACTCCAATGGCTTCCTATGCAACAGATGCATCCGCCGACGGCAACAGATGGCAGGTGATGATCGGCATGCGTAGCCCGCTGAGCGTGCTGCCTTATTACTGCGGATGGGGCGCGTGCACCGTCAACACCCCCTTCATGAATAATATATATGAGGCAAATGACCAGCGTCTGAAAGCCGGCGTGATTGATATTGTCGGCGAAGGAGTGAACTCCAGCAGCAATTTCAGTCCGTCATATTCTGATTGGCGCGAATATACGGGATACTCAATAAAGAAATATTCACCTATTGCTTTCTTGCAGTATCAGGGTGACGAGCTTGTCATAAAAAATGCTAATATGTCGACAGGAGCTGGCGATATGCAGATCAACAACTGCCAGCCATACAATATTGTACGCTATTCCGATGTTCTACTTATGGCAGCCGAACTCGGATCGCCAAATGCCGACAACTACATGCACATGGTGCGCAGTCGTGCCGGGCTACCCGACATTGCTGTCAACCAGGAGAACATCATGAAGGAACGTGCCCGCGAACTCGCCTTTGAGGGAATACGATATTGGGACCTTCTGCGTCAAGGTGTCGAAGTGATGGCGGATGCTGTCGTCGCAACTGCCGGTCCGGTACACAATGGCGGCACTCCTGCCAACGTGGAATACAATCGTGCAAAGATTGTGGCGACAAAAGGTCTGTCGCAGATTCCTAACGACCAGATCGTGCTCTCCAACGGCGTGCTCAAGCAGAACGAAGGTTGGAAATAACCATAACTTTACATATTTTTTAACTCTCTCAATTTCATTAAACCAACAACAATGAAATCATTATTCAAACAATCAATTGCCGGAATGGCAGTCCTCTCATTAGTGGCTGCTTGTTCGCCCGACGACCATACCCTATCGGCTCCGGCGCTTTCTCCGGAAGATCTCGTGGAGGGAATAGCATTCTCCATCACCCACGATTCGTCTAACCCGAATATCGTGCATCTCACCAGCCTGCTCCCCGACAGCTACCAGATTGCCTGGATGACGCCTCAAGGACGCTCGCTCGGTAAGGAAAGAACACTCAAGATTGCTTTTGATGGCGAATATGAAGTGCAGATGGGTGTCAGCACACGTGGCGGATACGTATGGAGCAACCCCACTTCATTCTCTATCAACGACTTCTGCGCCGACTTCGTTTCCGGAGAATTATGGGAGTATCTTGCAGGGGGTGCCGGGGGTTCTAAGACCTGGGTGCCCGACAACGGCAACTATGGCATGAAGCAAGGATTCTATTCATGCTTTGACCCCTCTGCCGTACACGCTGACATGCTGCTCAAAGATGGCACGATCGGCAACTGGTATGCCGATGGCAAGACTTGGTGGGAACCCGCCAATGGCGACGTGGGCATTACAGAGGATGACCTGAAGGGGGAAATGACATTCTCTCTTGCAGGTAATGCCGGATATAGCGTCACCTTTACAAATGGAATCTCGCCTGACCAACAAACAGGTATCTTCAATTTCGACCCCGACAATATGACAATGTCACTCGATGGCGCTGAGATATTCCATGCTCTTTGGGCTGACGACAAGTCGGAAGACTGGAGCAAGGATCTTCAGGTGCTCGTGCTTACAGAGAACCAGCTCATGATTGCCAACTACCGTAGCGAAGCCCTGTCCGGTGAAGATCGTTGCATCTACTGCTGGAACTTCGTCTCTAAGGAATATGCCGACAGCTACGTGCCGGGCGACGTGCCTGATCCGGAGCCTGTCCTGCCCGACGGATGGAAAGACGACATCTCACAGACTGTCATAACTTCCGTGAAATGGGTGCTCTCCGACCAGAACCCGCTCGACTGGTGCCAGCTTGACGGCACTCTGATGAACGGCTGGAACTCCCCCGCTGATTATCCCGACTGGCTCGGCACTCCCGACACATCTGTCTATGGCGACTTCTCAATGACTCTCGACAGCAAGGATAATTCCGCAGTATTCGCATATCCTGACGGAACCTCTGTCAGCACAACTTACGAACTTGATGATAAGGGTATATACACGTTTGCCGACAATGTGCCTGCTACATCCGTAATCGGCTGGGCTTCATTTGAACTGGATGCCAACAACGGTCTGCGTATAATGCGTATAGAGAAGGATCCATTCGGCGACGTCTCCGGAATGTGGCTCGGTAAACGCGATCCTGAAAAACCGGAATATCTTGCCTACCACTTCGTGCCGACTGCCGGAAGCAACGGCGGTGAAACCAACAAGGGTTATGTCGCAACTCTCAACTTCAATAATACCAGTGATTGGACAATGGTCACCGGTCCGCAGGTGATCGTTAAGGATGAAGGCACCTACACCGCAAGCATTGACGTGACTTGGACAGCAGGCGACCCGATGCTCTGGCTTGACGTGAATCCGTTGTTGAAAGATCATCCAAACGCAGATGTCATCCTCAAGGATATCAAGATTGATGGCTCATCCATAAGCTTTGACGACAGCGCAGTGTCGCGTTGCATCGGAGATGATCCGACAATCTATCGCCGCTACATCTGCAATCCGTGGGGTCTCGCCTCATGTTTCCCATCATTCGACGTGTTCCATCCGCAATCAAATGCCGAAGTGACATTCGAAGTAGTATATGACACCGGAGCCTCTACAATAGAATAATAAAACAATTCTTGATAAAGGGGAGGGTTAAGGCTCTCCCCTTTTCTACAAGACAACCTAATGACTCTCTAATGATGAAGAAAATCTTTTATCTATTCTCTTTACTTACCATTTTTTGCGGTCTCGCCTCTTGCAGCGACAGCAAGGATGATCCGGCACCGGGCATAACCGGCGAGTTTACATGCAACACCGAATCCCTCTCATTCCCGATGCAGGGGGGCGACAATCTTATTACCGTTCTTGCATCCGTAAAACCGGAAGTGACCCTCTCCGACCAATGGCTCTCGGTAGCCAATACGGAAGTGACAGGCACAAATAAAAATATCTATAAAATCACAATTTCTGCCACTGCGAATCCTGACGGCAACGAACGTACCGCCACAGCCACTGTAAAAGCCGGCTCCAACTCAAAGGAGATCAAAATCACACAGTCTCAGAAACCGATGGTTGATCTTGATGCTGCATCTGTAGCTGAAGCGGAGAAACCGTTCCCTGCCGACGGAGGCAACGGCACTCTTAAAATCACGTATAATCTTGAATATAAAGTAGAGGCTTCCTCGGCATGGATCACAATTGACCAAACAAGAGCATTACAGGAGGGTACTATCGCCTTCACCGTGGCTCCCAACAATACGTCGTCTGAACGCAAAGCCTCAATAATCGTATCCCCTGTAGGTGCGTCCGATCTGAATCCTGCCACTGTGACCATTACGCAGGAAGCCGGTAATGCGCAGGATCCAACCGGGATGAATGCCCGTCAGATTGCCGCCGACATACGCGCAGGATGGAACATCGGTAATACGCTCGAAGCATATTCCAATGGCAAACCGTCGGAAACAGCATGGGGCAACCCGAAAGTGACCGAGAAATTTGTATTGGGTCTGAAAGCCGCAGGATTCAACGCAATACGTATCCCCTGCGCTTGGGACGGCTACATAATCGATCAGGAGAATTATACTGTTGATCCCGCTTGGTTCGACCGTGTGAATGAGGTGGTGGGTTACTGCGTCAACAATGATATGTATGCAATAATCAATATCCATTGGGATGGCGGTTGGCTTGAAGAGAATGTCAATGAGGAGAGTAAGGATAAGGTGCTTCCAAAGCAGAAGGCTCTCTGGACCCAGATTGCAAACCGTCTCGGCGGATATAACGAGCGTCTTCTCTTTGCCGGCACTAATGAGCCTTATCAGAGTAAACAGGGCGACTTCACTGCCTCCAACATGAGTGTGCTCCTTGAGTACGAACAGGCATTTATCGATGCAGTCCGTGCCACAGGCGGCAATAATCTGAACCGCACTCTTATCGTACAGGGTCCTGCCACTAATATCGACCTGACAAACTCTCTCATGACAACAATGCCTACCGACGTGGTGGAAGACCGTCTGATGGCTGAGATCCATTTCTACGATCCATGGAATTTCTGCGGAATGGATAAGGATGAGAGCTGGGGAAGAATGGCGTTTTTCTGGGGCGAACAGAACTTTATTCCGGGTTCGGACCGCAATTCCACCTGGGGTGATGAGAACTATATGAAGGCTCAATTTGACAAGATGAAGACACAGTTTGTCGACAAAGGGATTCCGGTGGTTATCGGTGAATATGGCGCGATCGTAAATCCGAAAGGTCTGACCGGAAAAGAGAAAGAGGCAAATCTTGCATCAAGAGCTTATTTCGACAAATGTGTGTCGCAGTTCGGCAAAGAGCGTGGACTCATCCCCTTCCTTTGGGATACGGGTGAACTCATCGACCGCAATACAGGTGAGGTGAAAGTGCCTGAAATCATCAATGCGATTATGGAAGGCTCCGATGCCGCCCAATACCCCTACTGAGACACCATCTCTTAACCTTACTACTAACCAAAAGGGTGTGCCGTCAGCGCGACAGCACACCCTTTCGTCATTCAATTATCCTTGATTCATCAAAAGATATGGCATTATCTCATCTTTTTGGCATTTTAAGCCCTGTGGAATTGCGTATTCAGATGATACGTATTATTTTTGTGGAGAAGTTTTGACAACTTCTCTAATCGTAAAAAATTTTTACGAGTTTTATTATTCAATACATAACCTTGTATTCATGAAAAAATTTATTTTACCCGTAATTTTTCTCGCTGCCTCGGTCAACACATCGTTTGCCAACGACCTGACGCTGAAATTCGACCGTCAGGCGGATTTCTTTGAGGAATCTTTCGTAATTGGCAACGGAACCCAAGGTGCGATAATATACGGCAATCCATCCCGTGAACGAATCTCTCTGAACGACATCACATTCTGGACCGGCGAACCTGAGAAGGGCGTATACTCTCCCGGTGCATACAAAGCTATTCCGGGCATACGTGAAGCCCTTGCAAAAGGCGACTTCGCAAAAGCGGAACAGCTACAGAAAGAGGTGCAGGGACACTACACGCAGAACTATCAGCCTATCGGAAACCTTTTCATCGATTTCGCCGACAAGTCAGCACTTACCACCTACAACCGTACTCTTGACCTGAAAACCGCCAAGGCTAACGTGACATACTCAAAAGGTGGAAATGAAATAACCACCGAGTATTTCGCATCGGCTCCCGACAGCCTGATAGCCGTCAGGATAAAGGCTGAACGACCGATCGACCTGTCACTCTATTTCGACTCTCCGGTGGAATATAATGCCACCTCCAACGGCTCGCGCATTTCTGCCGACGGACATGCCGCCTACACCTCTATGCCATCTTACGTCAACGGCAACCTCCATAATAATTTAAAATATTACCCCAACCGAGGCATATCTTTCCGCACAAACATATCGGCATACTCACCCAACGGCTCAATCACACCTACTCCCGACGGGAAATTAGACGTGAAGGGCACTACTGACCTTACCATTTACGTAACAATGGCAACCAATTTCGCCGGAGTGTCGGTAAATCCGTCAGAAAGTGGCATCGACTATAAGGGGAATGCCAACAGATTAGCTGATAAAGCTCTCCGGAAAGGATGGGATGCAATATCTGCCGATCAGTATGCCGATTATTCCAAATTCTTCTCCCGGGCATCGATAGATCTCGGTGATTCCTCCGATGAGCTGAACGCTATGCCTACCGACATACGTCTGAAGAATTATTGCGATAACAATGCCGTAGATCCCGACCTGGAGGAACTCTATTTCCAATACGGACGCTATCTTCTTATTAGTTGCTCCCGCACTCCGGGTGTACCGGCAAATCTTCAGGGATTATGGAATGAATACCTTCTGCCGCCGTGGAGTTCAAACTACACGACAAACATCAACTTAGAGGAGAATTATTGGCCTGCGGAAGTAACCAATCTGAGTGAACTGCATCTCCCGATGCTGTCATTCATAAAGCAGCTCCCCACTACCGGACGCGAGACGGCAAAGGAATATTATGGCGTGGATCGCGGATGGTGTCTCGGACATAACTCCGATATATGGGGTATGACAAACCCCGTGGGTCTTCACGGCGGCGATCCCTCATGGGCAAACTGGAATATGGGTGGCGCGTGGGTAGCCTCCCATATCTGGGAACACTATCTCTTCACCAAAGACCGTGATTTCCTGAAGGAGTATTATCCGGTGCTGAAAGGTGCCGCCGAGTTCTGTATTGATTGGATGACGGAAGACAACAATGGCAAACTGATAACTTCCCCCTCCACATCTCCTGAAAATAAATTCATGGCTCCCGATGGGAATGCGTATGCCACAAGCAACGGCAACTATGCCGACATCGCCATGATTCGCCAATGTATCTCTGACGCACGTGATGCAGCACGCGAACTATCGACAGATGCTGACTTCATCAAAGAGGCGGACTCAACTTTGGCTAATATCCGACCTTACGAGGTGGGGGCTAACGGTCAGTTGATGGAATGGACAACGGATTTCCCGGAACAGGATCCGCAACACCGTCATCAGAGCCATCTTTACGGTCTTTACCCCGGACATCACATCTCTGTAGCCGGCACCCCTGACCTCGCAAAGGCTGCCGCAAGATCGCTGGAGATAAAGGGTGAGAACACCACAGGATGGAGCACCGGATGGAGAGTGAACCTCCTTGCACGTCTTGCCGAACCGGAGAAGGCTTATTCCATGTATCGTCGTCTCCTCAAATACGTCAGCCCCGACAACTATCAGGGTCCCGACAAACGACACGGTGGCGGCACGTATCCCAATCTTCTTGATGCACATGCACCTTTCCAGATTGACGGAAACTTCGGCGGCACTGCCGGAGTGGCTGAGATGCTTATCCAATCCACTCCCGACATGATCACGCTCCTCCCTACCCTCCCGAAGGAATGGAAGACCGGCAGTTTCAATGGTCTGCGTGCACGTGGGGTCTTCTCTCTCGACACGAAATGGGAAAACGGAAAGGTGAAGCAATTCACAATATCTTCCGAAAAGGGTGGAAAGACCACGGTGAAGGCGAACGGTAAGAAAATAAAGGTATCTCTCAAACCGGGTGAGTCAAAGACTATCCGGCCTTGACAAGACTCGTCAACTCCTCTTCAAGATGCATGGCTATGTCGGCATTCTCTTTTATGAAATGGTAGAGTTCCCCGACATCCTCCGGTACATGGTCAGAGGAGATGTTTCCAAAAGAGTCAACGGCTGAAAACATCTGCCAGTTGGCAACAAATGCAAAACAGTTATCAAGCAATCCCGACCATAAGGTGAGGTCAACCCTCGCTTCAAGGGAATCAAGACAAAGGCTCGTGTGGGAGGCACTTTTCATAAGTCGCTCCACCGCGGGTCTTTTCGACATATCAAAAGAGAGTCCGGTGGGCAACGCCATATCTTTCATGTCGTCTAATGAGAATTGCGGATTATAGTCAGGAGTGTCACCCTGCCGTTTTGACAACGGTGTGGTCACGGCATAGCAATATGCAAGGAAAGTCTTTATATTCCTCATGACACCGGGGATACTCTTCATAAGTTTCTCCTTCTCCACGGCATAATGCACCCTACGCTGCTTTTCAAGTTCCGCCTCCACATCTATCTCCGATTTCATCGACCCGACAGCGTTCAGAAAGAAGCCAAGCGTCAGCATTCCGCACATCACCTCTACGGCTGTGACAGTCTGAGCCAACCCATGTGCCGGTGTATAATCACCGAATCCAAGCGTCGTTATGGTCACGATGCTGTAGTAAAGCCATGCCCCATAATCCCTGTCGGCTCCATCCGGCGCACGAAACTGACAATCCGGAAGCTGTGAATAGAAGTATGCAAATATCGGTATCAACGACACGTAGAGGGCTATCCACACTATCGGACGTATATTGGATATAATATGAAAAAAATGTCTTAGTCTTACTGATAAGGCATGTAATGTTTTTTGTAACGAGACTGACATAATATAATAGCGTTTTTATGATTCTCCCATCATAAAAACGCTATTTCCTTATCGTAAGTTTTGGTTAGCCCCAATCTTATTTCTTTTTCTGAATCTGCTCATTCATGCGTTCGATGGCTTCAACAGCAGAATAAGTGTTGCGTGGCTTCTTATCGAAACCTATTGCCACCTTTGTCTCACCCTTCTCAAAATTCAACACGTAGTCTGCGCTGTCAGGAACGATGGTGACGGGAAGACCTTTAACATCGACCGAACGGTAGATACCGCTGTCGCCTTGCTCAAACGGTTTGCCGAGGATTACCTTATAGTCTATCTTCGTGCGGTTGCCATTCTCATACACATAAAATGCCGACTGCTCGGGGCTGATGGTGAAGATCACACGACCGTCAAACTTACCCTTGCGGGCGTTCGGTCCTTGAATATCATAGCGGGTTGCATCATATATACCGCTTTCTACTGGTTGTGAAGCTGAAAATGCCTCTTCATTCACGACTGCGGAATCTGCATTGCTATCCTTCGTTGTTCCTCCACAGGATACAAAAAGCAGCAATGCTGCAAAAAAACTGAAAACTGATGTCTTTTTCATTATTGCTAATTTTAGTGGAAATAATATTATGGTTAATTTGAAAGTCCAAAAGTAATCATTATTCCTTTTATCTACAACTCATTCCGCTTTTTTTATGCAATTTACGACATAAATTTGCTTGATAAAATGATTTTACCTTATTTTGCATCTCATTAACCAACCTCATCAGTTGACAAAACAGTATGAAAAAAATAGCAAGTTTTACAATCGATCATCTGCGACTGTTGCGCGGTGTATATGTATCACGGCGTGACGTGACCCCTTCCGGCGATATAATAACCACTTTCGACATACGTCTGACGGAACCGAACCGCCAACCCGCCCTATCCCCGGAAGCATTACACGCAATGGAGCATCTCGCCGCCACCTATCTGCGGAATAATCCTGAATGGAAAGACAAAATAGTATATTGGGGTCCGATGGGCTGCTGCACCGGCAATTATCTCCTCATGCAGGGTAAGTTGACCCCCTCCGACATCATCCCCCTTCTGAAAGACACATTCTCTTTCATAGCCGACTTCGCAGGCGAGATACCAGGAGCCACACCCAAAGACTGCGGCAATTACTCTTTCAACGACCTCCCCGCCGCAAAAAAAGCTGCTTCCGTTTTCCTCAACGAAGTCCTACTCAACATCCGTCCGGAAAACATGACCTATCCCGACTAAACCTTAGCGGCGGCGGAGACAGAGGAGCAATGCCGCTAACGAGCAGGCTACGAGGAGAAGATTAGTTGACAGTATCAGATCGCCTATACCGACCAAGGGTGAGACGAGTCCGCCGAATATAAAGCCTCCGGCTCCGAGCAGTGCAGAGGCGGCTCCAGCCGCCGAACGCCCTGCCTCCATGCCGAGGGCGGAAACCGACGGAAAGATAAAGCCAAGACAAAACAGCATAAGGAAGGTCAACCCCTCATATACAAGGAACGAGTCAACCATAAAACCCATCGCAAGAAGCATGATTGCAAACGTAGTCATGCCTCCCGTGCTGAATAAGGCGGCATTCTCCATTTTCCGGAATCGCATGGCGAGTCCCGAACCTATACCGATACCTGTGGCGTTGACCGCAAACGTGACAGAGAACTGAAGTTCGGAATAGCCGAAATGCTCCTGCACTATAAAGGAGGCAGACGAGATATATGCGAATAATGCTCCGTAAGCAAACGAATATATCAACACGTAGCGACGGAAATCCGGAATCCTCAATATGCGGAGAAATCCTCCCGCTGTCTTCCACACCGGACACGTTGCCCGATCCTCCATCTTCAGCGACTCCCTGAATAATGAGCACATACCGAGCAACACCACTCCAATTGCAAATAATATCCAGAAGATACCCTGCCACCCTATCGACCGCGAGACAAGACCACCCGTGACGGGAGCCACGACAGGCGCAACGCCATTGATGGCACCAACTATGGCAAGAATCTTTGCAAGTTCCCTGCCTCTATAGCAATCCGTGGCTACTGAACGCGACATGACAATACTTCCCGATCCTCCCAATCCTTGCAGGAAACGGAACACGTTGAACACCTCTATCGTCGGCGACCAGATACATCCCAACGTAGCCGCCACAAACAATATCAGCGACATTATCATGATATGCTTCCTGCCATATTTGTCGCTGATCGGACCAAAAAAGACCTGACCGATTGCAATACCTACAAGGCTCGTGGTCAATCCAAGCTGAACCATCGACTCCGAAGTATTAAACACTGACGTCATTGATGGCAATGTCGGCAGATAGAAATCGGTGATAAACGGTCCGAAGGCTGAAAGTGCACCTAAAAATATTATCAGGAAAAGGAAGTAACGTTTCCCTATCTGATTACTCTCACTATCCATCTGAATCCTCTTACTGTCAGGAGTCATAATTCCTCTTTTTTCTGTCATTTCCCGGATAATAGATCATTTTCCCGCTCCAAACAACGACATATATTCCTGTTCAAAATTTGGAGTGAACACCCCTTTCTCCATATTCTCCAGAATCTCCTCCCTGCTCCAGAACCGTCCTCCGTCAAGTTCATCCGACGGTATGGGAAGGTAGTCGATCTCCGTGCTGAATGAATTGACAAGCTCTCGTTCGCGAGAAGATTCAAACACGTATCTGCGCAACGCTGTCGGTTGGAAATCCATCAGACCAAGCTCCTCAGCCGCCTCTCGACGGAGGGCGGTCTCCACATCCTCACCATAATCCACGTGGCCGCCTACAGCAGTATCCCATTTACCTGGCTGGATATCCTTCCAATCGGGACGACGCTGGAGATACAGTCTACCGTCCTTGTCAAAGACGTGGAGATGCACCACCGGATGCAATAGTTTCGAACCATCATGACATTCCTTTCTCGAAGCCTTACCGACCACGTTGCCCTCTTCATCAACTATCGGAAAAACCTCTTCCAAATTATCTTTCTTCATAATTCAGAATCCTATATATTTTTTTATTAGTCTATATTTTTTATAAGATTGAGTATAAAACTCCAATCTGTGGAAATCGTGCAATGGAGTCTCAACAAATTAAAAATGTTGAATAATTTTTTGATACTTAAGAAACGTAACATATTAAGACAAATTTCATCCAAATACGTATTATTTTCTTTCATATTTGTAAAATTGACTTTTTAGCATTCCTTTATTTGCTTTTTTATATATAAATTTGCATTGTGGAAAGAGTATTATTCCGTAACCTAAACAACCTAAACCAACCTTGGGATAATACAGTTTCCTATCTAAATGAACTGACATTATGAGCAAAATTATTACCTTAGGGGAGATCATGCTGCGCCTGTCTCCTTCCGCCAACGACAGATTCATTCAGTCTGACTCGTTCCGCGTAATCTGGGGAGGTGGCGAAGCCAACGTGGCTGTCAGCTGTGCCAACTATGGACACGAGGCTTTCTTCGTGTCAAAATTGCCTACACACGAAATCGGACAAGCCGCCGTCAACGCCCTACGCCGATATGGTGTGAACACCGATTTCATCGCACGTGGCGGAAACCGCGTCGGAATCTACTACTGCGAGACCGGAGCGTCAATGCGTCCGTCAAAAGTGATATACGACAGAGCCGGATCTGCTATCGCTGAAGCCGACCCCGAAGATTTCGATTTCGATAAGATTATGGAGGGTGCCGACTGGTTCCATTGGAGCGGAATAACCCCCGCTATCAGCGACAAGGCGGCTGAATTGACACGTCTGGCGTGTGAGGCGGCAAAACGGCACGGAGTCACGGTCAGCGTCGACCTCAATTTCCGCAAGAAATTATGGACAAAGGAGAAGGCTCAGTCTGTAATGCGTCCGCTGATGCAGTACGTGGATGTGTGCATCGGTAATGAGGAGGATGCGGAGCTTTGCCTTGGATTCAAACCGGATGCCGACGTAGAGGGTGGCGACACCAATGCCGAGGGCTATAAGAATATATTCCGTGAGATGGCAAAACAATTCGGGTTCAAGTATGTGGTATCCACTTTGCGCGAAAGTTTCTCCGCCACCCACAACGGTTGGAAAGGCATGATCTTCAATGGCGAGGAATTTTATGAATCAAAACGCTACGACATAAATCCCATCGTTGACCGCGTAGGCGGAGGCGACTCCTTCTCCGGAGGTCTTATCCACGGATTGCTCACAATGCCTACGCAGGGTGAGGCTCTTGAATTTGCCGTAGCCGCCTCTGCCCTAAAGCAGACAATTCCGGGCGACTTCAATCTCGTGACGGAAGATGAAGTGAAGGCTCTCGCCGGAGGTAGTGCCAACGGAAGAGTGCAACGCTGATTATTCGGATTTCCCATCATTTGATTCCACTCATATTGATTCAACTATTGATTAAACGAATCACAAATCTTACTAAACAAAGAATCAAAATTACCTGACAATGGCAAGAAACAATAAACTCAGTGTACTCAATAAAATGGCAGCCGCACCGATGGTGCCTGTCTTCTATCATAAAGATGCCGAAGTGGCAAAGGCTGTGGTGAAGGCATGCTACGACGGTGGTGTGCGCCTGTTTGAATTTACCAACCGTGGCGACTTCGCACATGAGGTATTTGCGGAAGTTTCCAAATTTGTAGCGGAGGAATGTCCGGAAATGGCTCTCGGCGTAGGCTCGATTGTTGAACCTGCCACCGCAGCTCTCTACATGCAGCTTGGTGCCGATTTCGTGGTGGGACCGCTTTTCAACCCCGAAGTGGCAAAGATATGCAACCGTCGCGGTGTGCCTTACGTGCCTGGATGCGGAAGCATCAGCGAGATCGGATTCGCGCAGGAGGCTGGGTGCGACGTGTGCAAGCTCTTCCCCGGCGATGTGCTCGGTCCGAAGATGGTGAAAGGTTTACTCGCCCCGATGCCTTGGTCAAAGATCATGGTGACAGGCGGTGTGGAACCTACCGAGGAGAATCTTTCATCCTGGTTTAAAGCCGGAGTTTTCGCCGTCGGAATGGGATCGAAGCTATTCCCGAAAGAGACTATAGCTGCCGCCAACTGGAATGTAATCACAGACAAATGCAAGGAAGCACTCTCCTTCTGCAAGAAATAACCATTCATCCTCTTCCTCTCTCCGCTCCCCCTCTTCTCCCATACGCCCTCTCCGCTCCCTAACATGAAACAAAACTCTTTAAACATGGAAAACCCTTCATATCCCGGAAATGAAAAAATGACCAACTATCGTTGGGTAATATGTGCCATGCTCTTTGTGGCTCTCGTGGTCAACTATCTCGACCGTCAGGTGCTGTCGCTGACATGGAAAAACTTTATAGCTCCGGAATTTAATTGGACGGATGCCGACTACGGCAGGATTACCGGCATATTCTCAATTGTATATGCCGTGTCAATGCTCTTTGCCGGAAAATTCATCGACTATGTTGGCACAAAAAGAGGCTATCTATGGGCTATCGGGATATGGTCGGCAGGCGCATGTATGCACGCTTTCTGCGGAGTGCTGACCGACGGCATAGTCACCGGCGACTGGAATCCCTCCTTCCTCGCAGCTCGTGAGAATCTTCTTGCCGCACAGAAAGCTGCCGATGTGGGCGTGATGGTCACTACGGTCAGCGTATGGCTTTTCATAGCCGCACGTGTGGTGCTATCAGTCGGTGAAGCGGGCAACTTCCCCTCCTCGATAAAGGCGGTGGCGGAATATTTCCCTAAGAAAGACCGCGGTTTCGCCACAGGCATCTTCAATTCCGGAGCTCAGATCGGTGCCCTAATGGCTCCCTTCACCATCCCTCTCATTGCAAAATATTATGGTTGGGAAATGGCATTCCTCGCAATCGGCATACTCGGATTCATCTGGATGGGATTCTGGGTGTTCATCTACAAAGAGCCTCGCAAGAATCCTCATGTAAATCAGGCAGAGCTTGCATATATCGAACAGGATCTTCATTCCGAAGCATCAATGGAGAGGGTGTCGGAGAAGAAAGAGGTGAAGATTCAGGAGGATTCCAAGGTGGGTCTGCTTCAGGCATTCACGTTCCGTCAGACATGGGCTGTGATCTTCGGACGTTTCCTCCCCGATTCCGTATGGTGGTTCCTGCTTTTCTGGGCACCGGCATTTATCAGCGAAGTCTACGGCTACTCCACAGCCTCCACTGAGGGGATGTTTGCCATATTCACCATCTATCTGATCTCAATGCTCTCGCTTGCCGGAAGCTACCTCCCGACATTCTTCATCAACCGCAACCGACTCAATCCCTATTCCGGAAGAATGAAAGCAATGCTCATCTTTGCCATCTTCCCCCTGCTCGGCTGGGCGGTGATGCCACTCGGCGGAATCTCGATGTGGTTTCCGGTTGCTATAATCGGCATAATGTGTGCCGCACATCAGAGCTGGAGTGCCAACGTCTACAACGTGGTTAGCGACATGTTCCCGAAATCAGTCGTCGCCACCGTGACTGGTGCCGCCGGACTCGCAAGCGGACTCGGCAGCTTCTGCTCCAACTATGGAGCAGGTCTCCTCTTCACCTACGCCGAAAACTCCGGTCTATCCTTCATGGGCTACGAAGGGAAACATGCCGGCTACATGATCGTATTCCTCATAGCCGGATCAGCCTATCTCTTCAGCTGGATCATGATGAAGCTCCTCGTCCCCAGATACAAGCTCGTAGTCCTCAAATAAAAGAGCAGAGAGAAAAGAGCTTCAAATGTGATCATAAAATACATAGCAGTTTTGATCCAGGTGTGAGCGCGAAGCGCGAAAGCCAAGTCAAGCCCCAAAGCGAAAGCCCAGCCAAAAGCCCCAAAAATCATAAATAATATCACAATGCCTTTCATCAACGAAAACTTCCTCTTGGAGACAGAATCTGCCCGCCGACTATACCGCGAGCATGCCTCCAGCCTCCCTATAATCGACTATCACTGCCACCTCTCCCCAAAGGAGATCGCAGATGATAAGCAATTCTCCTCCATCACCGAGCTATGGCTCGGCGGCGACCACTACAAATGGCGTGCCATGCGAGCAAACGGCACTGATGAGCGATACATCACCGGTGATGCCGATCCATGGGAGAAATTCCAGAAATGGGCGGAGACTCTTCCATATACCCTCCGCAATCCACTCTATCATTGGACCCACCTCGAACTGAAGACCGCCTTCGGTATCGACAAGGTGCTGAATCCATCCACTGCCCGCGAAATCTACGATGCCTGCAACGAACTGCTGAAGCAACCCGGTTTCTCCGCAAGAGGACTGATGGAGAGATATAACGTGGAGGCGGTATGCACCACTGACGACCCCGCCGACTCCCTCGAATATCACCGCCGGATACGCGAAAGCGGTTTCAAGGTGAAAGTGCTGCCAGCCTGGCGTCCAGACAAGGCTATGGCAGTGGATAACCCGATCGCCTACAATGAATATGTAGACCGTCTCGCGGAAGCCGCCGGAATGACAATAGCCTCCTATCCCGATCTGTTGGCAGCTCTCCGCAACCGTCATGACTTCTTCGCATCGCAAGGCTGTAACGTCGCTGACCATGGCGTCAGCTCATTCCCATGGGCGGAATGCACGGAGGAGGAAGCGACTACCCTCTTTGCCAAGGTAAGGGGCGGGATGGCTCTCTCGCAGGAAGAGATCACAAAGCTACAGACTGCAATTCTACTTGAAATCTGCCGAATGAATCATGAGAAGGGATGGGTGCAACAGTTCCATTTCGGACCATTGCGCAACGTCAACTCGCGCATGTTCCGCCGTCTCGGTCCCGACACCGGTTTCGACACTATCGGCGACTACAGCTGTGCCATACCGATTGCCCGGTTCCTTGATGCCCTTGACTCCGACAACCGCCTTGCAAAGACTATCCTCTACAATCTCAATCCCGCCGACAATACATGGGTAGCGGCTATGATTGCCAATTTCCAGGATGGGTCTGTACCGGGAAAGATACAGATGGGCTCAGGTTGGTGGTTCAACGACCAGCTTTACGGAATGGAGGCTCAGATGAACGCCCTCTCTATGCAGGGACTGCTGAGCCGTTTCGTAGGTATGTTGACAGATTCTCGCTCATTCCTATCCTATCCTCGCCATGAGTATTTCCGTCGCGTTCTG
Source organism: Lepagella muris (assembly GCF_004793975.1). Taxonomy (NCBI): domain Bacteria; kingdom Pseudomonadati; phylum Bacteroidota; class Bacteroidia; order Bacteroidales; family Muribaculaceae; genus Lepagella; species Lepagella muris. The sequence continues at coordinate 51,924 of NZ_SRYB01000018.1, read as the reverse complement.
TGCAACCTGCTCGGCAACGACCTGGAGAAAGGTCTGATTCCGGAGGAGGAATACGAAAGAGTCGGGAAGATGGTGGAGGATATCTGCTACTACAACACTAAAAACTATTTCAAATTCTAAGATAATGGAAAAGACCTGGAGATGGTTCGGTCCCAACGACCCGATCACGCTCGACATGCTCCGCCAGATTGGTGTGGAGGGTATCGTCACCGCGCTTCATCATATCCCCAACGGTGAGGTTTGGAGCATGGAAGAGGTGATGAAGATGAAGGATTATATCGAAGAGCACGGTCTGCGTTGGTCTGTCGTGGAGAGTCTTCCCGTAAGCGAGGAGATAAAATATGCCGGACCGAACCGTGACGCGCTTATCGAGAACTACAAGGTGAGCCTTGCCAATCTCGGTAAAGCGGGAGTGAAGACTATATGTTACAATTTCATGCCCGTGCTCGACTGGGCACGTACCGAGCTGGAGTACCCGAATTCCGACGGCACCTCCAATCTCTACTTCAACCGTGCGGAATTTGCATATTTCGACATCCACATCCTCAAGCGTGAGGGGGCGGAGAAGGACTATGACGAAGAGACTATCCGCAGAATGAATGAGGAGGTGAAGCCGCGCATGGATAAGGATGGAGAGAAACGCCTTGTCGATAATATCATAGTGAAGACCCAGGGATTTGTCAATGGCAACATCTCGGAGGGCGACCTTGATCCCGTCGGCAAATTCCGCGAACTCCTCGCTCTCTACAAAGGGATTGATGCCAATACACTTCGTGCCAACATGGCTTATTTCCTCAATGCCATAATGCCCGTATGCGATGAGTATGGCATAGACATGTGCGTGCATCCGGACGACCCTCCATTGCAGATACTCGGTCTCCCGCGTATCGTCACCTGCGACGACGACATCCGCAAGTTTCTGGATGCCGTGCCGAATCCACACAACGGCTTGACATTCTGTGCCGGGTCGCTGAGTGCCGGAGCACATAACGATGTGGTGGCTCTCGCAAAGAAGTATGCCGACCGCACCCATTTCGTGCATGCCCGCATCTGCCGAGTGCTTCCCAACGGCGACTTCAAGGAAGCGACTCACCTTGACCCACGTCTCATCGAGATTGTCCGCACATTCGAGAAAGCGCGCCCCGGAGTCCCGATGCGCGTTGACCACGCCCCCCTCATGCTCGGAGATGAGAAGATGGGCTACAATGCCGGCTACTCCTTCCACGGACGCATGCTCGCCCTCGGCGAGATCGCCGGAGTAATGGCAACAGTCGCAACAGAGTAAAAATCATTACTGTCAATTCTGACCTTAATGTCCTTAATGACCTTAATGTCAATATTGACAATATTGACATTATTGACCCAAAATGACCAAAATGACATCAAAACCCCAACCCCAAAATGAACGAATTATTTTCAGTCAAAGATAAAGTGGTGGTAATCACCGGCGGCACCGGAGTGCTCGGAGCCTGCATAAGCGCATATCTCGCAAAAGAGGGTGCAAAAGTAGTAATATTAGGACGCCGAAAGGATGAGGGCGAGAAGATTGTGAATGAGATCATCGAAGCCGGTGGTGAAGCGATGTTCCTCTCCACTGACGTGCTTAACGCGGAGATGCTTCAGCAGAATTGCGATGAGATTATGGCTAAGTACGGTCGTATCGACGCGCTCCTCAACGCTGCCGGAGGGAATATGCCGGGTGCTACAATACCCCCCGGCAACACATTCTTTGACCTCGACATTGAGGCTTTCCAGAAAGTACTCAACGTCAACCTCACCGGAACAGTGCTACCCACGCAGATTTTCCTGCGCCCGATGGTAGAGGTAGGAAAAGGCGCGATCGTCAATTTCTCATCTATGGCAGCTTTCCGCCCTATGACAAGAGTGATGGGATATTCAGCTGCAAAAGCCGGCATAAGCAACTTCACAGAGTTCATGGCTAATGAGGTGGCTAAGAAATTCACTCCTGAGATTCGCGTCAATGCCATTGCCCCCGGGTTCTTCATCACCAATCAGAACCGTGCGCTCCTCACCAACGAAGACGGCTCTCTCACTGAGCGTGGTGCCGACGTGATACGTCAGACCCCGTTCAAGCGTTTCGGCAAACCGGAAGAACTGTGCGGCACAATCCAATATCTCATCAGCGATGCCTCCTCATTCGTGACCGGCACCGTTGCCGTGGTTGACGGCGGTTTCAACGCCTTCGTGCTGTAATATACGCTGTAACATATAATGACCGCGACCGAAATGATTTAATCATCTCGGTCGCGGTCATTCTTGGTTATTATCCCAACTATTATTTACGTAATTTTCTGATTGTCTGTCACTTCACCAAAGTCAGTGTGTAGTTAAGACCAGGAGTCTCCGACGGCTGAAGCTGATCGTTGACCATAACCAGTGTAGAATCGGAATCCACAAGGAAATAGAGCGGACCATCAACCGAACCTGCGGATGAATCTCGATTATCCTTCACTAATTTCAGATACTTCTTATTGCTGTCGGCACCCTGACCGGAGATAACCGTAAAATCACCCTCCGACTTGAAACTTGCTGCGTCACGGAAACCGGAAGCTTTCGTCGAATCATTCTGCACATACACTTCCACAAGATCATAATCACCAGATGTATATCCGTGATCATCATCATAATCAAGGCGGAGTACATATCTCACCCCTGCTGCATCTGCTGCCGGAAGCAAACCGGTATACACTTTATCGTTGTCATTTCCGCAAGCGGCACCGGTTGCACAATTCTTTCCATTCTGCGAACATGCGCCCATCAACAACGCCGAAAACATCGCTACATATAAGAATCCTTTTTTCATATCCATCAATTTTAATTAAATACACAAGACGTTATCCGAAGTAATCCGAACTTGAATGAAATTGCTTAAATCTCAGCATATTCTATCCTACCTCTTAATGACAAACATCAAAACGACTGTATTTGTTCGTAATGAATCTAACCTTTCGGAATAAGTTCAGACAACTTCAATACCCTCATTTACGGAATAAGTAGGTCACTTTAACGCTATACTGGCGTTCGATCCTACGCATATTCTCCATACCGGACCCACCGCTATAAGCGATATTGCTGAATGCCTGAGGCACGGCATATCCCGGAGAGGTCTCCTCCACTTTCAATACCGACAATCCTGACAACCCTTCATTCTCCGCGATAAATTCCGCCTTACTTCTTGCGGCATCAAGAGCTGCTTTCAGACCCTCCCTGTTGTATCTTGCCATGTCGCTGTTGTCAAGTTTCGTGATGCTGAAACTTGTCACACCATTCTCCGGCAGATTCTCCGCAATCTTATCAAGCTGGGAAAAATCGGTCAGCACCGCCGACAATCGTTTCGCCATACGGAACTTATCTGAAAACCGCCTGTCGAAATAATTACCCACATCCGCCACCGTCACCTGCGAATCCGGCACACCGGCATCCGTCAGCGTCCTCCTCACCATATCCTCAATCATGCGGAGACTCACCTTCACGCTATCCGCACCCTCCTGTCGGAAATACTCCTCGATTCCGATCTCCAGCGTAATCCGGTCAGGCACCACATTGATCGACGCAGTGCCACTCACCTCCACCTGCGGAGCCGTCTGCTGCGCAAATCCCGGCAGCACCCCCGCCGCCACCATCACCAAAACAACAAAATATCTGCTAATTACCATAATAAATTTATATAAAGTGACATTTAAATCAATTAATTTGGGAGAAGGTAATAACTTTCGATTGAAATTATTGAAGTTGTCTAAACTTCATCTACTTAAATCTGTAAAATTAATTCTTTGCGGTGAAAAAAACAAAATAATCGCCGCAAATTTGCGGCGATTATGATGATTATGACGAGCATGCGAATTATGGATTATAAATCATCTGGACGTGTCCGATAGGAAGGTTCGCGCTAATAAGCAACGGGATACGGTCGTTGACTCCTATCTCGGCATTTATCTGATAACCGCTCATTACCCCACGGTAGCTGTATTCAAACTGGATATTGTAGGAGGGATAGGTCATCCCCTCTATCTTATATTGCGATTTCCCTTTGTAGGTGACCACTACCTTCTCCGGATTACTCCCTTCCACGGCTATAGGAATGGTCAATGTGCTTCCCGGTTTCATGCTCTCGAAATCTATCTCATGAGAATAATAGAACATCCCGAGCATATCCCCCATTATATGAATCGCCTCCATCGTGTTGGCACTCGCATCAAGTTCTCCACCACCCTTGATATTCTTATAATTCGCAGGATCTGACGGCACAAAATTTCCGGAACGATATTCCGTCACTTTCGGCTTCAGATACCATCCGTTCTCGTAGGTCACTGTCTCCTTACTCAATCCCGAAGTGGGGCTCATTATGGTATGCAGCGTGTCGGAGATACAGAACACTCTCCCTTCCCACGGTATGCTGTTGCCGTCAATTGTAGCTTTAAACCGATTGTCGCGGCATTCCATAGTAACCACACCATGACCTATCATCACGTCTACCATTCCCCAATGGTAATGAGCGTTATACCTCAATTCCTGTCGCGGAATATTCACCTGCGCATGTGCTGCAAACAGCGAAAACATTAGCGCAAGAAGCAATATGACTCTCTTCATAGCATATCAAGTTTTTAAATTAAATTATTGAAGTTGTCTAAACTCCATTCATACTTATCCAACAACCTGAATTGCCCTTTGTTGAGACCAACCTTTTTTTTTTCTCCACCGTAATTTATCCAAATCGGCAAAAGATACTTGTTTTCGCGAAAGAAGCAATTATTTATTTCTACCGCGCAAGCTGTCACAATCTTAATATCGAATCTAATATCGCATCTTTCAAAATCAAACGTAAAGTTACAAAATTCCATACAATTTTCCAAAAAATCGGATTCTTCGGCAGGTTGAACGGTTAAATTTGTATAAATTGAATCTTTTCCATCACCTTTTTCCAATGCCATCTGTTATTATTTATAAAGGCTACAAAATGCATGGCTCCATCTTCCTATGATGGATGACAGAGCCTACGCATGAAGTTAATGACAGAACGTAAAAAAACGAACTATTAAAATTTTCTGTTACAATGGAATTTTTATCAAACGACAAACTTTTGATCGTAGGTGCCGCAGGAATGATCGGCTCCAACATGGCCCAGACTGCCATAATGATGGGACTCACACCCAACATCTGTCTTTACGATCCGTACTTGCCCGCACTGACGGGCGTGGCTGAGGAGCTGCTTCAATGCGGCTTCGAGGGTGTAAACATCACCTATACCAACGATGTGGAGGAAGCCTTCAAGGGTGCTGCATATATCGTCTCTTCAGGCGGTGCCGCACGTAAGGCTGGCATGACACGTGAGGATCTTCTGAAGGGCAATGCGCTCATCGCCGAGGAATTTGGCAAGAATGTGAAGAAATATTGTCCCGACGTAAAGCACGTGGTCGTAATCTTCAATCCTGCTGATATCACGGGTCTTATCACTCTGCTTTACTCCGGTCTTAAACCCTCTCAGGTATCCACTCTCGCTGCCCTCGACAGCACACGTCTGCGCAACGAACTTGCAAAGTATTTCAAGATCAGTCCTGACACTGTCGTAAATTCAAGGACATACGGCGGTCACGGCGAGCAGATGGCAGTATTCGCATCCACCACTTCCGTCAACGGAAAGAAGCTCACCGAGATAATCGGCACTGAGGAGCTTCCCGAGGATGAATGGGAGAAGATGAAGGTGAGAGTGATACAGGGTGGCAAGAACATCATCGACCTTCGCGGACGTTCATCATTCCAGAGCCCGGCATATCTATCTATCGAGATGATTGCAGCCGCAATGGGTGGCAAACCGTTTCGTTGGCCTGTCGGCACATACGTTGACAATGACAAGTTCAGCCATATCATGATGGCAATGGAGACTACCGTCGACAAGAACGGCGTGACCGTACAGCCTGTAAAAGGCACTCCTAAAGAGGAAGCCGAGTTGGAGAAGAGCTACGAGCATCTCTGCAAGCTCCGCGACGAAGTGATCGAGATGGGCGTCCTGCCTCCCATCTCCGAGTGGAACAAGCTCAATCCGAATATAAAATAATCCGACTTATTATCAGCTTATCAATTTGTCAATAATGACAATATTGTCATTATTGTCATTATTGTCATTATTGTCAATTTGTCATTATTGTCATTACCGACAATCTTTATTTACCCTGTTTTTATTAAAATCAATCCTGACTTTTAATGAAACAAATGCCGAAACGGGCGGCCTCTGAATGAGGTCGCCCGTTTCTTATAATGTTGCATCAAGCCGATTCCGGCAAGAGCTTTATTTCATATTTACGTCTACGGTGCCGTCAGGAAGCACGGTTATCTCTATCGACTTGCCCGGAGCCACTTCAATTGTTGCGGTCTCCTTGGTGCGGGTGCGCAATGCTGCGGGAGCCTTGCCTGTGCCACCCTCCACCGGATGCAATGCCTTGTTGATGTCGTATCCGGCTACGGGATCCACCTTGTAGTTGCCGTCGGCTCCTACCGTCTTTATCACCTTGCCTGACTTCGGAGCGGCTGCCGCACCGCCGGCAAATTGGATGATCGGCTGATTGGTAGCCATGACGTCGCCTTCGCCGATAAGCAGTTTAGCAACCACGCCATCGCGGTCAGCCACGAGATTATTCTCCATCTTCATTGCCTCATAAATCAGGAGAGTGTCGCCTGCCTTAACGGAATCGCCTGCCTTAACCTTGAACGACAGAACCGTGCCACCCATCGGTGCCACCATTACCGCGCCGCCAGCTGCCGGAGCTTCGGCTGCACCACCTTCGCCTGCAAACTCAATGAGAGGCTGATTGGTAGCCATGACATCACCTTCCGACACGAGCACCTGTTTTACAACACCGCCCATATCGCAGGCAAGATCATTCTCCATCTTCATTGCCTCATATACGATCACCGTATCGCCCGGCTTAACTGTATCGCCCGGCTTAACCTTGATGCTCATGATCGTGCCGCCCATCGGTGCGGAGAATACCGGTCCGGTCACTTCTCCCGACGCGCCCTTCTTGGCAGCCTGAGCCTGAGGTGTGCTGCTGGCATGCTCTGCCTTACGCTTGTTGGTGAGATACGTCTTTGCCACTGCCGGAAGCAATGCGAGAAGCAATTCCTCCTCCTCATTGGCAGCAAGTTTCACACCACCAAACTGATCGAGAACGGGGTTCTCCGGTGACCTATAAGAGGATACGTCATACGGTTTCTCCTCCGGGCTGCCAGTAATCTGCTCACGGAATTTGGGATCGACTGCAACGGGAGTGTTGCCGTATTCACCCTTCACAAGAGAGATGAACTGGTTGCTCTTGTTGGAATAGTCGGGCTTGCCTGCGCGACGATCCATAGCGAGAGACACTGCCTGAGAACCTACAATCTGGCTCGTCGGGGTCACAAGCGGCACAAGACCTGCATCGCGACGCACCTTCGGGATGAGTGCCATTGCCTCTTCAAGCACGTCCTCGGCTTTAAGCGCACGAAGGTTGGCAACCATGTTGGAGTACATGCCACCCGGCACCTCCGCATTCTTGACAATCTCATTGGGCTTCGGGAAACCGAAATATGCCTCGATCTTATGGCAGGCATCGAGAAGTTCCTCCTCCTTGTTTGCCTTGGCTGCCTCGATAGCACGGTCAAACTCTGCATCAATCTCGGCGGGCATCTCTGCAAATGCCTCATCGAAGTCGCGCTGCCATTTATCCTTATTAAGGTCGAAATCGGCAAGTGCCTTACGTGCATTCTTCAACTCGTGGCGTATCTTGGCAACTGCCTCCATATTCACCTCAAGCTCGATGCCGAGTTTCTTACAGAAGATGTCGATAAGCTCGATAGCGGGAGCTGCTGAGCCACCGCCAAACCACCATATATTGGTATCGACGATATCCACTCCCTGAATGATTGCCGTGAGCACGGATGCAAGACCATAGCCCGGAGTGCAATGGGTGTGGAAATCAACGGGCACACTCAGAGCCTTCTTCAGCTTCGGCATGAGGGTGAAGATACGCGACGGATTGACAAGACCTGCCATATCCTTCAGCGTCACCATCTTCGCGCCGAGTTTCTCCATCTCCACCGCCTTGTTGACGAAATAGTCATCGGTAAAGATCTTCTCCTCTTCCGGAGTGCCCTTCGGGTCGATGGTATAACATACTGCCGTATCGGCGATCGCAACGTTGCCGTTAAGACCGTCGAACTCATTAATCATCTTGATTGAACTCTTGATATTGTCAAGGTCGTTGAGCGCATCAAAGATACGCATCACGTTCAATCCGTTCTCTATAGCTTTCTTATAGAACCCTTCAAGCACTGTGTCGGGATACGGCACATAGCCGAAGAGATTTCTACCTCTGGAAAGGGCGGACAGCAATGAAATGCCTTTCATCTCCTTTGAGCAGGAACGGAGGCGATCCCAGGGGCTTTCTCCAAGATAGCGCATCACTGAATCGGGCACTGCGCCACCCCACACTTCCATAATGTAAAACTTTGCCTCTTTGTAGAGAGGGAGAAGTTTGTCAACGTTTTCCTGCTTCATGCGGGTCGCGAACAGCGATTGCTGACCGTCACGCATAGTCAGGTCTCTTATTTGAAGTTTCCTTGCCATGGTGTTTTGTTTAAATCTGGCGTTTATAGATTTTTGCCAAAATTAACTATAAAATCCTAATTACGGAAATTTTTCCGCAAAAGATTTCTATTCTTGCCTTTAAATTCTCTTTTTTGCCCCCTTTATTTCGTTCATCTTCTGTTTTTTCTTATATTTGCCAATAATTTTCTTTATAAAAATATGAGATTTCTTTTAACTTCAATCCTTTCTCTCCTGATTTGCATATCAATATCTGCGGAAAGCACATATTCCACAGACCCCGACATTCATTATTCTTCCAAGAATGACGATTATTCCCGGAAGCGTCTTTCGCTCGACGTCCATCATGACAGGAATGTAAAGGATATGCCTGTCATCGTATGGTTTCATGGCGGAGGACTGACCGGCGGCAATAAATTCGTGCCCGCCGAGCTGACGGAGAGAGGATACGTCGTGGTGGCTCCAAACTATCGGCTGATACCGGAAGTAGACGTAGAGCAATGCATTGACGATGCCGCTGAAGCCGTGGCGTGGACTTTCAGGAATATAGAGAAATATGGTGGCGACCCCTCGAAAATATTTGTGACGGGACACTCCGCAGGCGGATATCTGACAAGCATGATCGGACTCGACAAGAAATGGCTCGACAAGTATGGCATTGACGCCGATTCCATAGCCGGGCTGATACCTTACAGCGGACAGGTGATTACTCATTTCTCCGACAGGAAGAGCAAGGGGATAGGCGAACTCACCCCATACGTCGACGACCATGCACCACTCTTCCACGTCCGTAAGGATTGCCCTCCCTACATCATAATCACCGGAGATGCCGAGCAGGAACTATACGGACGATATGAGGAGAACCTTTATATGTGGCGGATGATGAAGCTCGCGGGTCATCCCGACGTGAAGATATATAAGCTCGACGGATATAACCACGGCGACATGGCTGCCCCTGCCCACCACATTCTCCGGAATGAAATCTCACGCATTCTCTCCGACAGGAAGAAAAATCAATGACCGACGTAAACCAATGACCGACATGATTCTTATCGTTGATGATGACAAGTCAGTAAGACTATCTGTAGGGCTGCTTCTGAAAAGGGCAGGTCATGCAGTGGATTATGCGGAGAATCCTGACGAGGCTATTGCAAAGATCAGGAGTAACGAATATGGTCTGATTCTCATGGATATGAACTATTCCAGAGGCACTTCCGGCAGGGAAGGCATAGAGCTGCTGATGAAGACCAAGATATTCCAGCCCGACACTCCCGTGATACTCATAACCGCGTGGGGAAGCATCGAGCTTGCCGTGGAGGGGATGAAGGCGGGCGCATACGATTTCATCACAAAGCCGTGGAGCAATCAGGTGCTGCTTCAGCGCATAGAGACCGCTCTTAACCTCAACAGTTTGCAGGAGGAAACGGCGGTCAGCACGTTTGACAGAGGTGGAATAATCGGCAATAACAAGAGTATGCTCGAACTCCTCGCCACCGTCGAACGTATCGCCCCGACCGATGCCCCGGTGCTTATCCTCGGTGAGAACGGCACCGGCAAGGAGATGATCGCCAATGCCATACACATCAACAGTCAAAGGAAATCAGCGCCATTCGTCATGGTGAATCTCGGAGGCATATCTCAATCGCTCTTTGAGAGTGAGATGTTCGGGCATGCAAAAGGGGCATTCACCGGAGCCGTCACCGCACGGAAAGGTCGCTTCGAGACTGCCGACAAAGGCACAATCTTCCTGGATGAGATCGGCGATCTCGACATGAGTTGCCAGGTGAAGCTGCTGCGGGTGCTTCAGCAACACACCTTCGAGCCACTCGGCGAGAGCCGTCCCAAGAAGGTGGATATCCGAGTGATATGCGCCACCAACGCCAACCTAAACGAGATGGTGGCTCAACGCACTTTCCGCGAAGACCTTTTCTACCGCATCAACCTCATCACACTGCATCTCCCTGCACTGAGGGAACGGCGTGACGACATTCCTCTGCTCGTAAGGCGTTTCATGGAGGATTCCGCCGCATCCCTCTCAATCGACGTGCCGGAAATCACGCCTGAAGCAATGGAATTTCTCACACGTCTACCCTATCCCGGCAATATCAGGCAACTGAAGAATATGGTGGAGCGGGCGGTGCTTATCGGCGGCCAGCGGTTGGGGAAAGATATCTTCGCATCTGTCGACGGAAGTGCCACCGCAGTGGAGGAGATACGCCCCTCCGGCACTCTCAACGATATGGAACGTATTGCCATTGAGGAGGCTCTCGATAAGGCGGACGGGAATCTGACACAGGCGGCGAGAATACTCGGCATAACCCGACAGACCCTCTACCGACGCATGGACAAATATAACATGAAGTGATGAAATCCAAGTTCTGGTTCATATTACTGGCATTGTGTATAGTCGCGATAATAGGGCTGGCAAGTATATTCCACGTGCCCGACTATCCTTGGATATACGTGGCATACGCGATGGCAATACTGTCGCTGATAATGCTTTTCCGGAGCATTATCAAGCCTCACGACACCGTGATAAGGGGTATGGAACTGATCTCGGCTCAGGATTTCAACAACCGGCTCACCCCCGTGGGAGAATATAATGCCGATAAGATAGTGACATTATTCAATTCCCTCATCGACAAACTGCGCCTTGAACGACTCCGCAATCTGGAGCAAGACAGTTTCCTGCGTCTGCTCATCGACTCCTCCCCGATGGGGGTGATGATGCTTGATTTCGACGGGAAGATCGTCATGATCAACAATTCTTTATGCCGTATCACCGGCATAAAGGGTGAACAGGATGCCTTGGGGAGGTATCCGGAAGATCTGCCCACCGACCTTGCCGCGAAAATATCGGCGGTGCCACTCGGCGAGAGTCGCATCATACGTCGTGGCGACATCAGACGATACCGCTGCTATCATCTCAGCTTCATGCAGTCAGGATTCAAACGGCGTTTCTTCCTTCTTGAAAGCCTCACGGAGGAGATGATGAAAGCCGAACGTGCGGCGTATGAGAAGGTGATACGCACCATGTCGCATGAGGTCAACAATACTATGGGTGGAGTGAAATCTGTGCTCGAGCTCCTGCATGACACTGCCGATGACGACGAGTTGAGTGAGGTGATAGAAAGTTGCGACGACCGATGCGATAGGTTGTGTGAGTTTATCAGCTCCTACGCACAAGTGGTGAAAGTGCCTGCTCCGGTCAGACAGGATGCCGACCTTAATGATACCCTTTCCGCTATGCTCCCCTTCCTGAAAGGGATGATTCCGGAGACCGTATCATTAGACTATTCCCCCGGAGATATCAGCAGGAAAGTAAGCATCGACATATCCCTGATTCAGCAGGTGGTGGTGAATATTGTGAAGAATGCCGTGGAGAGTATAACGGGCGACGGTCACATCATCATATCCACCGGCATACTCGACAATTCGGTATGGCTCGACATATCAAACGACGGTATGCCTATCACGGATGAAGTTAGCCACATGCTTTTCAGTCCGTTTTTCACCACTAAACGCGACGGGCGCGGGTTAGGTCTCACTCTCATCAGTGAGATTCTAAACCGGCATAACGCGCAATTCTCCCTGAAGACAGATACCGACGGGATAACCCATTTTCATATTGAATTTGAATGAAAAAGAGATTGGAATGAAAAAGATAGGGATATTGAGTGATACCCACGGATGCTGGGACCAACGGTTTGCAATCCATTTTGCCGGATGCGATGAGATATGGCATGCGGGCGACATCGGTGATTACGGCATAGTGGAGCAGCTTGACGGGATTGCCCCGGTGGTGCGTGCCGTAAGCGGCAACATCGACCATGGTATGGTGAAGCGTAAATGCCGGGAGATCGAGATCTTTCAGGTAGAGGGGGTAAAGGTGCTCCTCACCCATATCGGCGGCTACCCCGGCAAATGGTCGAAAGGTATGAAATCATTGCTGAAGGAGGAGAATATCAATCTGATGGTAGACGGACATTCCCACATACTGAAGGTGATTTTTGACCATGAACTGAACCTGCTTCACATCAACCCCGGCGCAGCCGGCACTGCCGGCTGGCACAAGGTGCGCACTCTCATTCGCCTGACAATCGACGGCTCCGACATGCGCGACTGCGAGATAATCGAACTCTCCGGTAATATCTGATTCAGCTGAATCACCTGAAATGGCGAAACCACCCTCCCACTTCAGTATCAAAATAACATACCCATCAGATCCACCATCACTAACTTTGCAACATCAAACGGTGCGCTTCGCGCAAAGTAACAGGTAACAAGTAATAGGTAATAGGTAACAAGTAACAAGTAACAAGGTAGAAAGTCTTCATCCATATAAGACGGGATGAAGAGACCCGTAATGTACAAAAAGTAACCTTTTATACGTCATCAACCACACTTAACCGATAATTACTTCAAGTTTAATAAGTCAAAATACATAAGTCGTGTACGAAGTTTTCGAGGAGTTTGTTTACGTTCTATTTCTTCATCAGGAGTTTTAGGCGGCTTTGAATATAAATCCTCTTGTAATTCCGATGTAAATAGATATTCAAATCCGTTTCTCTCATAAAAAGACAAAACATTTGGTTCGTTTTTGGCATCCACTATAAGAAAACGACATGCTGATTTATCATCATTTTCCGCAAACCAAAATTTAAGAAATTTAAGTACCTGCGAACCAACACCTTGATGTTTATATTTTTTTGAAACAGCCAAACGACCAATAAGAACACCAGGGAATCTGCTTAACATTTTCTCACGGTTTGTTATTTTCTACATCGCATTCCTCCGGGAATTTGGCAAATCATAAATTCTCAGGCTATCATTTGATACTGTAAAACATGCAACGATATCTTTAGAATTCTCTGTTGATAGAAAACAATAGGTATTTCCCATTTGATATTTACGATAAGATATAGCATCATCCCGAAAGAAATCGTCCATATCTTCATCATTACCACATTCAAAGGGATTATAACGGTCTATCACGCCTTTTGTAAGAGGACCGAAAATACACGAATTTAAGATAAAATCCTGCATAATATTACCGGAATAAGTTTGCATAACGATTTGATTTCTCAATAATCTTACGCATCATTATATAACCCGGTTCTTTTGTGATATCTCGTTCCGGTCGACTTGCAAAACGTTCTTCAACCTCATCAATTTTACGTCGGAGACGAGCTGCCTCTTCTCCATAAAGTGTCGGGATTGCTTTTATCGGTATTGCCATAACTTTCTTTTTTAGTTCTTTTTATGAGAACGGATATACATTTCTATTTGTTGTGTAATGAGCCACACTATTCTTATACATCCCCAAAAATCACCTATCATTTTACGCCGAAAAAGTGGTCACTTGACCATTTTTTCGTCCTTTATCCCCTGATTCCATTCCTAAAACTTGACTTTTCTGTATTTTATTTGGAATAAGTGAGACATTATTTAACCCCTATGCTGGCTTTAATGACGAAAAAGTGGTCACTTGACCACTTTTTCGGCGTAGAATGAATAATCTTGTACTAAACACGCTATGCTCTCATCATTCTTCGGTCAACCGATTGTGACCGTAGAATAACAAATCAAAGTAGTAGTGCGTGATTCATCTGATTCACTGATTCACCATGAATCACTTGAATCACTTGAATCACCTGAATCACATTCCGGAGCCGATGACGAGGAGGGCGAGGCTGAGGAGGAGTACGCCAAGGTCGATCAGTTTCGGCTTGATGTTCTTCTCGTGAAGGGCAAGGACCCCATATATGAAACTTACTATCACGCTGCCTCTTCTTATCATCGACACGACGGCTACCATCGACCCGTCGAGTGAAAGGGAGTAGAAGTATGCCATGTCGGCAATTGTGAGGAACAGGGCGATACACGGTATGGTCCAACGCCATACAAACCTATCCCCTATCTGCTTGTGACTCCCACGGATTATAGAGATCGTCACTACCATTATGATGCACTGATAGAGTGAATACCATCCCTGCACCTCTATCGGGGAGTATGACCGCAGCAGATATTTGTCGTAAAGCGCACTGACGGCTCCTAATGCCGTCGCCCCTATCGACATCCATATCCATTTGGAATGTTTTATCGAGAATCCCTCCTTTGCTCCGAGTCGCGATATGAAGAAGAGCGACGCGAAGCCAAGCAATATACCTATCCATTGCACCCAGTTGAGCCGTTCGCCGAATATCAGCAATGCTCCGACAAGCACTATCACCGGACGCGACGCATTGATCGGTCCCTGCACCGTCAGTGGCAGATGCTTGATTGCAAAGTATCCCAAGAGCCACGACCCAAGCACTATGAATGATTTCAGTAGAATCTGAAGATGACCTACCACCGTATTGCCGAATCCGAAATTACCATGACTGATGCCATCTATCAGGAACGGCGACATATACAGTGCACCGAATACCGTATTCAGCATAAGAACCATCAGTACATCGTTTCCCTTTACCGAAAGTTTCTTGAAAATGTCATAAAATCCCAGACAAAGTGCCGAGACCAAAGCCAATGCTACCCACATGATGCAATAATTTTTTCTTTTCAGGCTGCAAAGTTACAAAAAAGTGGGTGTTTCAAAAAACTGAAAAAGCTATGTCAAACGTAATTGAGGGTTTAAACACCCCTTATCTAAATTATCATTATGATTTTTCTTGATTCGTCCAAATATCAAAAAACGACAATAAGGCGAAGGGAAGGTAATTAATTGCCATCCCTTCGCTTTATTGTACTAATCTTTCAAGTTAAGACAATATTCTATATCTGCATCAGATAGACCCTTCTCTTTCATACGGCCTCTCATTCGTTCATGACGCAGTTTCTCATCCTTTAAATCAAACAAGATTCCAACAAAAGCTCTTATTGCATCCTTTATTCGTTGCCGGCCTTCTTCAGTTTTTAAATCTATACCTGAAAATGGAGATAAATTCTTATGCAATTCCAAGTAGTAAATACCACCTATAACTAATGCACTTAGGCTTAGCATATCTACTTCTGTATTTTTAAACAGATTCTCATAATCCTTTGCTAATGGCAACGTATGAAACTCCCTCAAAGCCGCTGACCTTCTAGTTGTAGGGTTCTCGCTTGCCACTTCCCATCTGAGAAGTTCCAGCATTACAGAATCTTTGTCCAGAACATCGATAAGAGAAACAAGTATTTTTGTCAATTCCTCTCTTGACAACTGTGGCTCATCAATCTCTTTAAGAAGATTCTCAAACCAATAATCCTTACTCTTCACAAATTCATCATAGAATAATTCGAGACTCTTATATCGGTTATAGAACACAACAGGTTCAATCTTAGCTCTTTTAATTATTCCATAAAGAATAGTGTCTGAGAAACCTTTTTCTATAATCTCAGCTACAGCTGCCTGATTTATGCAGTCATCAATCTGAGCTTTTGTTCTTTTAGGTCTTCGACCCTTAGGTTTATCTTTTTCCATTAGAATGGTATTGTTTTTCTTATTTCACATAAGGAATCAACAAGATGATCCAACTGCCATTTTTCATGCGTCGCAAGAAGCGACACACGCAATCTGGCTTCTTTCGTTCTCACAGCCGGATATGCAATTCCACTTACAAAGATAGCTCTTTTTTGTAAAAGAAGCTATCTTACTTTCCAATTCAGAATGAATATCGAGATAACCTCCTATAGCTTGAGCAGCACACGCTCCTGTTCCATATTTCTCTATCGCTTCAATTCCTGCTTTCTTAGTTGCAGGATGCTGAGATAACCCCAAATAATCATTCGAGATAAATGCCGACGCGATATTCACAATCCCGTTAAGATCCATTTTAGAACCAACACTTGAAGTAGCCTCTATCCAATAGTTTTTAACACCGTATCTTGCTTGTTGATTGATATACGCTTGAAAGTTATCCACAACCTCTACTATATTAGCAGATTGTGAAATATTGAAATCCTTTAATATCAATAGTTTTATACATATAAATATGTAAATATATTTTCAATACAAAAATAAATTTCAAATTAATATAAAAAAATATTTTTTGTTATTTCATTATTATTTACAAAAATGTATGTATATTTGTAACATAAAACATGAGAACCTATATGGGGCATCATTCTTCCTCAGACTATAACTGTCATTTTGGTCTTGCTCTAAGTCATATAAGCAGTTCAAGACCCCATATTATATCCGGAATCATGTAAGAAATACTTATAATTTCAACGAGAGTCCCTTAGGAAATAGCAATTTCATCAAGAATATCAACACTCCAAATAGAACAATATGGAATTAAACGCAAGAGAATGCCCTCATTGTCACCAACTAGTGTCATTTAGAGTTTATTCTAAATATTTTTTGCATGGTACAGCATATACCGTTAACTGTAATCATTGCAATACTAAATTAACGCTTATTAAAGAACCTATACCTTTTAAATGGTGTCCATTTGCTGGTTTTTTATGCGGATTAATTCCTGCTGAATATTTTTTATTCATACAAAAATTAAATCTCGTCAAATCCCTTTCATACGCAGCTTCGATTGGGATAGTAGGACTTCTTATTTGTATGATACTTACACTGAATAAAATATACTTTAAAGTGGCCACCCATTAAAGTTTAACTACAATTTATCTATTATATTAAAGGATACTAAATTCTCAAACGTCCGTTTTTGAGACAATCAAAAAGTTGTATCAAAATCAATGTATCAATTCATACCATTAAGATAAATTTGACACTTAACCTTTCTTACACTCTAAGACCCCGTTTCAAAAAACGGGGTCTTGGAGTGTGTTACTGGCTGAGGAATGACGAGCCGGTGTCGCGGTTGTTAAGACCACGGCGAGCTGTGCGGAATAAGGAGCCGAAATCTGCCTGATAACTGATTGAGAGACATATCATATTGGCATTGTTCTCTATATTCCTGAATCGGTAGGAGGGATTGACCGTGCTATAGTTCCATGATGGATATTGGGTGCCCTTCTTGCAGAACATATAGTACCATCCTATGTCAAACGTCCAATGTTTGTCGGGTTTATATTGGAAATCAAGGGCGTCTCCATTCTCATCCTTACTTACCGACGTGCCCCACTGACTCTTTCCGGGGAACTTACGCCAATAGCTTATCGTGAACGGCCCTTTTGTCCACCACAATGAGACCGACGCGCCGAACGTGTCAAGATTCTTTCTCCATGCCTCACCCTTCGCTTCATATCTCACATATTCCAAAGTGACATTCCCACCAAACATTTTGGCAAGACCATTGACCCCCACACTGATCCAACTGTCATATTCCACCTGCGAATTGAAGTTGCGGCTGTTTGACATGAATTTTCCATCACCAAGATATGACACGTCGGAATAGACCGGATTATGGGTATAGCCATGACGGAAATTCACAGAACCAGTCCATATCCCCTTCCTCATATTCAACGAGAGTGTATTGTAGAAGGAATCGCTCACTTTCAGATCGGGATTACCGTTGCTTATCAGATAGAGCGACGTCTGCTGAGGATAGTCGGTCAGTGAGGCGAGACTCGGTATGGAGGGTGAATAATTGAAGCGATAGGTCAACGTCCATGTCGGGTCGATCTTCCATGAGGCGAGCAACGAGGACAGATTCTTTATGAAATGACGGTTGTTAAGGTCATTTCGCATCCAGAAAAGTTTCGCTCCGGAAGCAAACCTCAGATATACGGGACCCGCCTGCTGCGACAGTTGCAGATATACGTAGTTATTGTTCTCCGTAAGGGTTGCCTTATAACCGGTGGCAAGATAACGGTTGTCGTTGCCCGATACCGTGTTCTGATAGCCGGCGGAGAGTTCGGTGAGATCGCTGAAGGAGTGCACGTAGCTGATCTCCGATATGAGTGAGCGGCGTTTGCTATCCGTATCCGTGATGTAGGTCTCATCCCTCCCATCCGAAAGATTTTCGGTCATTGTGTGGCGGTAATCGGTGGATGAGAGAGTGCCGAGCACCTCCAATTCAAGCGAACTCTTGCTGTTGAAGTCCTTGCGCAGATAGAGGTCGAGCGAGGGTGTGAACCGTTTGCTTGAAGTCTTTGAGCTGGAATTATAGTCCCCAAGAAGGGAATCGTGAGTGTCGCTATCCGAACTTCTCGAATCGTTGAATATCGTGGTATTAAAGGTGGCGGAGAATATCAGACTCTCCTCCGGTTTAAAGATATATCTTAGATTCAGCGGATTGCTCAGGTAATAGAAGGGTGACTTAGCAGTAGAGGAAAGATCCACACGGAAATCATCGCCGATTAATGATGATTCCGAATAGTCATACACCTTGTTGTAGCTTCGCCATGACGGATTATAGGAGAGCGTGAATTGTGATGCTCCCTGATGATACGACCCTCTCACATTGCCATCGACAAACCCGGTAGTAGGGCAACCTCGTCCCCACGCATAGACGGAACCGCCGTCGTTCCTCTTTTTGAGGAAGATGTTGATGAAACCACCGGCACCTTTGTCGGCATATCTGGCGGGGACAAAACGTGAATATTCCACTTTGGATATGTCAGACGGATTGAGTGCGTTGACATCATCCTGCGTGGAGGGGATTCCGTCGATGAGAATCACCACACTTGCCCCCATGACGCTCATGGAGCGGTTGACTGGATTTATCTCCAATTCATCAAGCTGCAACTTGCGGAGCAATGACAGTGCATCGGAAGATGCCTTCACATCCGTGGCGGAGGGTATGACTATTGTTTTTCCGCGAGATTCACGACGACCGTCTGCCGTCACCACCAGTTCCTGAAGATCCTTGGCATCGGAGAGGTATATCGTGCCGAGATCAATACTCTTCTTCACCCCCTCAAGGGATATGTCGGAAGAGGTATATCCCACATTCTCTATCAGAAGCGTCAATGAGGATCCATCCTTACTTGTCAGTGAGAATGACCCGTCGTCAGCAGTCTGTGTGGTCGTCAAGGGAACTGTGCCTGCAAAAAGGCGGCATGTGGCACCCGCCAAAGCTGTCGAATCCGATTCCGAGAATACTCTCCCCTTAATGTCTATATCGGCAAACGCATCAATCGGCATTGCCGACATCACTGCCATCGTACAGAAAGAGACAAATGGAGCCGTATTACGGAAGATGTGGTGTAAAGTTTCACTCATATTAAAAAACATTAGTTTCAAGAATGTAGGTTGACAGCATCCAGCCGTCCTATTCTTCAATCCGAGCAGGTAATGCACTACACATCCAACCTGCCATCATTTATATGACGGATAAAATTAAAATTTATGACATTTTATCAACAAAATTTAAAAATTCCTATCCATAACTCTAAAAATCTCCATCTTCAGGCATTCTCGGCGGCTTAAGAATTACTGATATCTCGTGGGAAATATACCTTGAAACGTGTCAGGGAGTCTGAGTCTGTGGTGAGTGAAAAACGACAGCCATGCTTATGGAGCACTTCGCTTATAAACAGCAGTCCGATACCGTGTCCCTCCTCCTTAGTGGTGAAGAAAGGACTGAAGAGCATCTCGCCACATTCTTTGGATATCCCTCGTCCGTTGTCGATGACCGTGAAACCTGCCTCTTCATCGCTGGTGGATATTATTATCTCTCCATCCTTGGAAATACTTTCAGCAGAGTTTTTCACAATATTTATAATGACCTGCTCCAGCAATACCGAATCAAAGTCAAGCCATAAGGGGGATTCGCACAGTTCCAGACGTAAAGTTATATTCCGAGGACGGCAGAGACTTTCCAGACCGATTACCCATTGACGAAGGCATTCGTTTAAATCCCGCGTGGAGACAACCGGATCAGGAATCCTGACCGCCTCTACAAAAGTAGAGATAAATTTTCCCAATGAACGGCAACGACTTCGGCATGTCGCCACCACCTCATCACGCTCACTCTTATCGAGAGATGGTGCGGCATTGTCCATTTCAATAGCTGCCAGCAGGGAATCAAGCCCCGCGATTGTGTTGTTGACCTCATGAGCAATGACCCGTATCACCTTCCCATAGCTTTTCCTTTCAGCCTTCATCACCTCTTCCGTCAGTTTCTCTATCAATAGGAAAGGGTGTTCAAATCCATCGTCCATGAAACTTAAACGCGAACAGCGGAAAATCATTGAATCGCTTAGTCTCACAGTCCTTACCTCTCCGGATGAGAGAGAAGCGAGAACACGCCCCAAAGGAGTGTCTATGTTTTCCAGATTCACCTTTAACGCCTCTTCCATGGTGGAAAAACCCAGAAAGGCTGCCCCCACCGGATTAATAGATATTATACGGTCTGTCTGCAAAAGGATTATACCCATCGGGGAAACATTGGTCAGGAGGTCAAGGAAATGATTCTGCTCCCGAAGATGCAGTCTCTGCTCCTTTAGCGACGACCGGATGAGATTAAACATGTCAATGACGACGTCCGTGTCGTATTGACCCACATGAGCGAGCCGGCTTCCGAAGTCTTGTGCCTTCAACAGATTGAATCCGTTGGTGATACTCTCCAGGTGCTTGATGACAGCCCTATGCAGAACAATCGTGACGACTATCGCAACCCCACATGCCACTCTCATGGAAGTCATCACGTATCCTCCATTCTCCGCCGGAAGAAGAAAAGATGCCGCGAAGACCGAAACAATCAGAGCCAACAATATACGGAAAAGATATTTTGTCTTCATTCTCCCGGTCTGTAGGATATGCCATATTTCTCCATACGGCGGTATAAGGTCTGACGCGTGACGCCCAACATTCTAGCAGCTCTTGCCACATTCCCGGCAGCCTTAGCTATCGTACGTTCTATCTCCCGGCACTCCAATGATTTTATCGACGACTGACCCGACAGCTCATCCGACGGCATATCGCCTGAAAATTGCGAAAGGAAATCGGATTTCCCAAGCCGTGGGGCATCCACCACCAGCATGGTGCGTTTCACGAGATTTTCAAGTTCGCGGATGTTGCCCGGATAAGGTAGACTCGAAAGGAATTCCATTGCGCCCGGCAAGATCTCCGGACGAGGCATCCCTCTTTCTCTGCTGACCGAATCCACGATATGATTCACGAGCAACGGGATATCTTCACGCCGCTCGCGAAGAGGCGGAAGCTTCACCGTGATCAGATTTATCCTATAGAAAAGATCTTCGCGGAAAGTTTTCCGGCTCACCATGTCGGGAAGGTCGGCGTTGGTGGCACAGATTACCCTGACATCCGTCCTTCGGGTATGGCTGTCACCAAGCATCTCATAAGTGTGTTCCTGAAGCACACGCAGAAGTTTCACCTGGAGGTTAAGGTCAAGATCCCCTATCTCATCAAGGAAGATTGTGCCTTTGTCGGCGAGAGCGAATCTCCCCTCCCGGTCGGATGTGGCTCCTGTAAAGGCACCTTTCTTATGACCGAACATCTCGCTTTCAAACAGGGAGGAAGCGATCCCCCCGAGATTCACTTTCACCAGACGATGATTGCGACGCAGACTGTTTCGGTGGATGGCTTCGGCTATAAGTTCCTTTCCGGTACCATTCTCCCCCATTATCAGTACGGATGCGTCTGTATGGGCGATACGCTCGATGGTAGACAATATCTCTAAGAGCGCGGGAGAACGGCCGATTATAAACGACCGGTCAAAATGCCCGGCGTCACCACCGACTCCGGTGCCACCGTTGAGGTCGATTGCCACCTTTATAAGCTGTAGGAAAGATATGCTGTCCCACGGTTTTGTCACAAAATCGAACGCACCTGCCTTCACTCCCTTCACCGCCAACGGGATGCTCCCCCACGCAGTCATAAGAATAACGGGAGTGGCGGGACAGAATATCTTTATCTCTCTGAGCAATATGATCCCCTCCTCGCCGGAAGTGCTTCGGGAAAAATTCATGTCGAGAAGCACAAGGCGTGGCACAGTCTTACGCACCACTTCCAAGGCCTGCAGCGGAGATGCAGCCTCAATAGTGGCATAACCTTTGCTCCTTAGAAGAAGTCTTAGAGATAGTCTCACTGCGGTGTCGTCGTCAACAATCAGAATCATAGGCGGCTTATTTATATGACTGCAAAATTATAAAAAAATTCCGTCTCCACCGATTATCACCTCTCCAATCAGACAGCATCATTCCGATTTCAGGGCGACTGCGGGTTGCAAGCGCATAGCTTTCACAGCCGGAAGTATGACCCCTGCCAGAATCATCAACGCCATGAAAGAGAGCGTTAGCAACACGCATATAGCGAAACGAGCCGGATCAAAATATGCGTTCTCGTATGGTTGGTTAAGCTGCAGATGGACTATCTGATAGTCAAACACGATAGCCAACGGAGTGACAAGGAGCAGAATCAGCTCCCCCTCTCCCACTACGCGCCGCAGGATATCCCCTCTCGTGGCACCGTTGACCATACGGATAGCGATCTCCGGAATACGTCGGCGCGTGCGGAACCAGAATGTGCCGAGCAAACCGAGAAATATGTTCATGGCAAGAAAAGCACCCCCGGTAAAGTAGAAACGGGTCACCATAACGTTGCTTCGCTGATGCACGAAACGAATGTCTTTGAAACTATCCACTGCACTGATGAAATAATTTCCCACCCGATATTGGGAATCGGCATCCTTCATCAGGTTTTCAGCAAAATCATTATCCATGTTGTCATGCACTCGCACCACAAGTTCGTTGAAAGCGTAATATTCGCTTTTCGGCATTGACCGCATCATCGACCGCGTATAGTCACGCGGGACATAATCGTCATATCTCACCGGACTATAGGTACCCACCAATCGGATTGTGTCGCCGCCATAGGTGCTGAAATCTTTCCCTATGAACTCCCGCATACTCCCGATTCCATACACAGGTTTGAACGCATCGTCAGAAATCAGGAATGTCAACGGATTTTCAAGAAGAGAGGCGAGCTTTTCCGGCGACTCTCCATGCGCTCCATATATCCGGAACACTTTGGGAAAATCCGGACTCACCATCCTGTTTAGAAACATTCCCGCGCCTCCGGTATTAAAAGTGTCGACCGTGAGCAATTCGCCAGAATTGGAACTGTTATAGAAATGAGCGTTCGTTCCCATCGCCACACTTTCCACCTCAGGTCTGGCACCGAGACGGTCAAGGATGGTGAGGATGTCTCGGTTGCTCTCTTCAGCAGTCCTATCCGGGATATATTCAGGACTGCCCGATGGGAGTGTGGCAAACTGCACACGATAGCAGTGGTCCACATTGAAGCCGAGAGGCTCATTGATGACCGTAAAACGCACCCACAGGAAATCAACAATATAAAAAAGCACCACACTGATTATGGTAAGTTCTATCGCAAGCCAAATGTTGGAACGCCATTCGGCACGTATCTGGGTTAAAAGTCTACGTTTCATTCTATATAATTTTAACATGTTTATTTCCCTTCGAGTGCTTTCACAATATCTGTTCTTGCCGCCTGGAAGGAGGGAAGTCCGCTGCTCATAAGATTAAGCAGGAAACAGAAGAGGAGAGCCCATCCGAAAGTGGTCCAATGGAAAAGGATCCCGATATTTATACCGGTAGGTGCGAGTGACTCATCCGATGCCGGAATCAGAAACCAGCTCCCGTATGTTATGATAAAAAGAAGGCTCAGGATTAATCCGATGGCTCCTGCGAATAATGAAACGAGCATATTTTCGATTAAAATGTCGATAGCTATGGCATATCTCGGAGTGCCGAACGCCCTGCGCACTCCTATCTCCTCCCGGCTCTGCTGAAGTCGGCTCTGGGTCATACTGCTGAGATTGACGGCGGGCACTATCAGAAGAATCATAAAGACAATCCACAACGTAGTGTCGCTGCGTCTGACGTCGGGAGTCTCCCATGATCCGGCTTTGATTGCCTCCACTTTCTGAGTATAGGGACGTCCCCGGCTTACAAACGATTTTCCATTTATTGCTGCCTCATCACCTAACTTGGCAAACAGACGGTCATACTCCTCCCGAATCTCCTTGAAATCCTTTTTATCCTTAGCAAGCATTATGGCACTGAACGGTCCCATATAGTCATTCCATGAAAAGCTGATGGAATTTGTGGAGGAGAAAGGCACCCAGATGTCAGCAAATGCGAATGGAGCAAGGTTTGTCACATCTTTTACCACGCCACATACCCTATAGGGAGTATAGTTGATCCGTATATCACGACCTACAATACCGGTAGAATGAAAGATTTTTTTCGCCATGGATTCAGAGATGACAGCCTTTGTCACCCCACTCTCGAATTCGTCCTGCGTGAAAGGGGCTCCTTGAAGGAATGTGAAATCCATGACTTTCCAGAATCCGGCATCCACTCCCCGCATCTCGCATCCTGTAGCGGGCGAGCCCGGCACCGACACCGACACCCTGTTGTTACCGTAGGTGAAGGCTGTGACCGCTTCTGGCGTGGTCATCTCATACATCACTGCCTTGACCGTGGCGTACGACATGCAACCGTTGCTTTCATTGTTATCTTTGTATTTAATGGAAAGATATCTCTGCACAAGCCAACGCTCACGGTTGCTTTCGGGAGGATAAGGAGCTATGCCCACTTCGTTGAGCATCACCACGACCATTATAAGGAATATGGCAAAGGTGGTACCCGCTACGCTCACCACACTCACCAGAGGCTGCTGACACATTGACAGCCAAGCTCTCCTCAGATAGTTGATCTTCATAAAAACTGAATTTACATTACACGTCTGCCGTCGAAAAAGCGTATGATACGGTCGCTTTGCGCGGCTTGTCGTTCATTATGTGTCACCATCACTATTGTGCGTCCTTCATGCCTGTTGAGCGACCGGAGGATATCCATAACCTCCGCCCCCATTTTTGAGTCAAGGTTTCCGGTCGGTTCATCGGCGAGAATGATTTCCGGATCGCCCGCTATGGCTCTCGCGATTGCCACACGCTGGCACTGACCTCCGGAGAGTTGCGAAGGAAAGTGGTGGATACGGTGCAGCAGGTCAACTCGCGTCAGCACTTCCTTCACCCGCTCCGAACGTTGCCGCGCATTCATGCTGCGATAAAGGATAGGAATCTCCACATTTCCTCCCACATCAAGAGATTTTATAAGATGGAAATTCTGAAACACAAAACCGATTTTTTCACTGCGGAATGCCGAAAGTTGGCGGTCACTCATATTTTCAGGAGATTTACCATCGATCCTTATCGTCCCTGAGGAGGGTCGGTCAAGAAGTCCCATGATATTGAGCAGGGTAGACTTCCCACACCCGGAAGGACCCATTATGCTCACAAACTCCCCTTTAGATATAGAGAGATTGACATTCTCAAGAGCTTCGGTCTCTATCTCGTCGGTGCGGTAAATCTTTCCTATCCCTTCCAGTTTGATAGCGGGTTCAGCGGAAGAACGGTTAACATCCGACGAAGTTACTGTCTGTAGCATCGTTATTATTATTTATGGTTAATGACTTCATTAACTCATTCATAAAGCGTGCCAATCCATATAAATTATTGAATTACAGAAACCGGCTTTCTATCATAGTGACCGAAAACGGACACTTTTGTCCGGTCTGTACGATATGTCCGCCCGTTTCCGTTTCTCAGGAATCATTTGAATTCGGATTTCCGGGGATCCTCCCGCCGGTCTATACAACTTTATATTCCATATTCTCCAATCGCAGCCGACCTGCTGCCAAATGTGGCGAAAAACAACCACTTTTGGTAGCAGGTCGGCAGGGGTTTATACTATTTCGGGTCACTCAACAGTAAAATTTTGAACAGAAAAGTATATGATATATGTTTTTCTATTCAAAATTTTACTGCTTTCTTTTGCGAATATGGATCTCTTATTTTATGATGGAGTCGAAATCGGCATCTATGCCCGTGTCTTTCTGGTAATCCCAAAGCGTGAGACTGCGGATCTGGTAATAGTAGTTCCAGAAGCGGTAAAGCTCATTGACGTATTCACGACGTGCCTCATCCTTCTTGACACGCGAATCGTTGAGGTCGAGGGTGGAAATCTTACCGATAAGGAATGTCTCCACATTGGTGGCATAACGCTTCTGCGCTATCTCGTCAGCCCGACGTGCCGTCTCTAACTGACGGAGCTGATTGCCGTAACGTTCCACAAGGATAAACAGGTTCTGATTGAAGTTCATATTCTCCTGACGCACCTGACTCTCCACAAGTTTCCGATTGCTCTCCGCCACCTTCACCTTTCCCTTACGACGACCCCAATCCACAAGCGGTATCTCAAAACCGATCTCAACCACCTGATTATCCTTCAGATTCTGATAACCGCCTGCAAAATTCTTGTCAGTGCCCGTATAGCCTATCTGCGCAAACAGATTTATCTCCCTCTGCGCACCCTTCGCTTTCGCCACCTCATAATCCGCCTCCAGCTGACGGCGAAGCATATTCTTGGCAAACTTATTGTTGGCAAGCGCCTTCTCCAGCGCATCCCCATAGTTTATCTCCACCTCCGGCACATCAACCGGAATCTCCGGCACAATATCCACATTCTCCCCATAGTCAAGGAATGAACGGAGATTAAACATATTGCTCTTCAGATCGCTCACACAATCCGTAAGATCAGACTTGGCATTAAGAAGGTTAAGTTCCATCTGGAGAAGGTCGTTCTGGCTTATGCGTCCCATCTCTCGCTTCTCCTTCGCCACCTCATACAATCGCTCCGCATTCTCCAGATTCTGCTCCGCTATGCTATGATTCTCCTGAGCCATCAGAAGTGAGAAATAATAGTTTATTGCCGTCAACGCCACATTCTCCGTCGCGCTGAGGAACTGCGCCTTCGCCTCGGAATACCTTACCGGCTCTATCCTACGGTCCCACTTCAGATTGTTGACTCCGAAAATGGGTTGCGTCAAGGTGAGTGCCACCGGAATGGTCATGTATCTGTTGAATGCCGGACTACCGAGCTGGCGGTAGAAGTCGAGCGACGTATTGACCGACACTTTACCTCCGGTAAGCCATATATTCTGCGTGACCGACAGTTCACCGTCCATCTGAAGATAATTGTTGCGCACGAATGAATAGCTGCCGTCATTATTCATGTATGAGCTGTATTGCTTACGATATGAGGGCAACGTGGCGTTGAGCGACACCTCCGGAAGCAACTCCGCACGATACGACCGATATTCCCAATATGCACTCTTCAGCTGATTGAGTGCGACCTCTGCATCCACACTGTTGCGACGAGCTCGCATCATGACTTCCGACAACGAAAGCGACATGCGCTGCGTCTCCTCCCCGAAGAGAGGAGATGCGCAAAACGCAGAAAGTACCAAACAATATAACAAATTCTTGAATCTCATAATCATACTATTTTATATCTAAACCTCCCCCTTCAGGGGGTCGGGGGGCTGATCCGGGGGGCTGCTCCGAGGGGCTTACTCATCCTTCACAGCTATCGCCGGCTCTATCTTCATCGCACGATGTGCCGGACACCATAAGCTGATAATGATACCCAACGCTATAATGATGAAAGTGGCTCCTCCGAGAATCAGTTTCTCTGTCAAGTCATCAAACGAATCCATATATATCATAAATGACTCTGCTACTATATCTTCAAAATCAGAGAGAAAAGGATAAGCACATACCAACGCTATAACCGTGGAACACAACAGCAATATCATACCCTCCCCGATTATTCTGCGGAAAATATTCTTACGGCTTGCACCACACACCTTGCGGATTGCAATCTCACTGATACGCTGCTGGATGCGGAACCAGAATGTGCCGACAAGACCTAAAAATACAGTTATCAGGAGACATAGCATCATCGACATATATGTCCTGATTGTCACTTCGTCTTTCTTCTGCACCAACATGCGCATATCCTTCAAACTCACAAGGTCTGACAAATATACGTTGCGATACCTTCTCAAATCCGGATTATCCCGAAATTCCTCCCTGAACCTCGACTCTGTTCCCGGTTTCAGTTTTAGTATCACATTCCCCCATAATGTCTCGTCTTCCGGCATCGGCACAATCACTCCTCCCAAATTGGCTGCCTCATATTCCGTTCGGCGAATCAGCTGGACCACATCCCCTATCCTATATACAGTGGATGAATCACTTCCCATTATCACCTGTTTCCCTATCAATGAATTGGGGTTCTTCCCATCTTTCTCATATTCAGGATTATTTGAGATAAGCAATTCCCCTTTTCTCAATATTTCCTTCAACTGCCCGGAATTGGAGCCGGTAAGACTCTTGACTCCAAGCACGTCTATAATGTCGGGAGTTGCATAGCGGAAATTTCCACCATAACCCACTGAATCCTCCTCTTTGACAAGCCACAGTCTATTACCGTAATTACTCAATTCGTAAGGGAGTGCATTATTATGCACCGCCACTGCCGCCACGTTGGGATTCTTCCTCAATGCATTGACCAATTGACGGAGATCATTCTGATAAAATTCTTTGGTGCTGTCACCCTCCACATAAAAAGGACTATCCTTTTTGAAATACTGGGTAGTCAAAGAATACACATCATCAGGATCTGACCCGAACGGCTCAAATATTCCTCGTGATATTGACCAAAGCACAACCGACATCCCCCATATTGCGAGGAATACTACCGAAAGTTCGATGATGAGCCATAAATTCTCCTGCCATTCGGTTCTCATCTGCTTCAATAATTTTCTTTTCATAACATTCGCGTTTTTATGGAGTCTTAATATACCTTGGAAATTGCTTGCGCCACTTCCACTTTCGATGCCTTCCATGCCGGCAGGGATGCACTCAGCGTATTCAGAATAAAACAGAATATGAATGCCCACAGGAAGTTTGACCATGTGAAGAGCATACCCAATTCAGGTCGGGCGGTTGCCTGCTCTTTCCATGTCGGTCCGAACCATCCGCCGATAGCAAAAAACATATCAAACAACAACGACATGAAAAGTAGGCTTAATACCAACCCTATGATACCACCGATTATCGTGATGATGAAGTTCTCTCCCAATATCTGCCGGATAATGGCATTGCGTTTTGCTCCGAAAGCACGTCTTACACCTATTTCCGCCACACGATGACGCAGGCGGCTGCGCGTCATACTGCTGAGGTTGATTGCCGGAAGGAGTATCAGAATACAATATACCAACAGGTCAACGCGCCGCGCGTGTGTAAGATCCGGACTCTTGTTTGTTCCGAAATTATCCAATGCCACCTCTTCTACCGTGTAAGGCTGCTCATGATAGATAAGCTCTATATTCTTCTTAGTCATCTCCCCTTGCAGTTTCGTGAACCGCTCCTTCACCTGCGACTTTATATCTTCTGCCTTCACTCCGGGTGCCATCAGAAGCCTTGCGGTGATCGCTCCTAAATATTCCTTATTATTTATAAAGGAATCGGAATTGACATACGTTGCCGGATTAAACGGTATATACAGACTCGAATAGCTGTCACTAAGGATAGGGTTGACATCCTCCGCCACTCCTATGATTTTATACGAGACTCCACCGATCTCCATCTCCCTGCCGACGACATCTACCTCTCCAAATAATTTCCGCGCTGCCGACTCCACAATAACCACCACCTTCATATCTGCCGCAGATTCCGCCTCATTAAAGGGGCGGCCTGCTATAAAATTGAAGTCGTAGAGCTTCCAGTAATTGCCATCAACGGTCTTACCATACATCGACATGACCTCACCACCTTTCAGGCTTACACCACGATGATCCCTATAGCTATCCAACATATAGCTCACCTCTTCGATACCTTCAAGATCACTATATAAGCGTTTTACTGTAGGGTAATCCATGCCCTTAGTTGACCAGTTGCTTTCATCAAATTTCACATTCATACCCCAAGCCTGAAGGATACGGCTGCGGTTGGATTCGGGCGAAACTTCCACCACCTTTATACGATCAGCCATAATGAATATCATCACGAGGAAGATTGCCAACGCGGTGCCGCCGATCGACACCCACGTCATCATCTTCTGATGCCTCATCTCATAATATATCTGTTTGAAATAGTTCATATTCTTTTTGGATTAGCCCCCCGCCCCCTAAAGGGGGAGTTAATGATTCAATTCAGTTCCAAACCAAGCCCCTGACCCCCTAAAGGAGGGGGTTAAAGTTTCGGTTCGTCAGCTCCCCCTTTAGGGGGTTGGGGGGCTGATCTGGTTGGGGGCTGGGCTGAGTTTTATTCTTCCTTTATCGCTATCGCCGGCTCTATGCTCATCGCCCGGTGTGCCGGATACCAGAGTGCCATCAATACTCCGATTGCTATGAGCGCGAACGATACCAATTCAAGAATCAGAAATACGTACCATTCCTCCCGTAGCATATCCATAAACTTTGATATGAATGGCCATACTAAAACTGATATTATCAAGGATGAACACAGCAAAAGAATCGTTCCTTCCGACAGTATCCTGCGGAACACGTCCATGCGTGTAGCACCATTCACCTTCCTTATCGCGATCTCGCTGACACGCTGCTGAACACGGAACCAGAATGTGCCGGCTATTCCCAAGAAGACCGTCACCAATAGGAAAATCATCAATGATGAGAACATCCTTATCTTAATCTCATCATTATGCTGAGTGAGTGTGCGGATGTCGACAAGTCTTTTCATGTCGGAAAGGTATACATTGCGATATTTCCTGAGATTTTCGTTGTTGCGGAAATCCTCCTTGAATTGCATCTCTCTGCCCGGCTTGACCCTCAACACTACATCTCCCCATATATCCCCGTCCTCATCCAAAGGATAGATAATACCCCCTGCCCATGAGGGTTCATATTCGCTACGTCTTATCTGCTGGATCACATCCCCTACTTTTAACAGCTTTGAGGAATCACCTTCCATAATCACGCGTTTCCCTTTGAGATCAAACGGATTTCTTCCGTTCAACTTATATTCTTGATTATCCGACACGAGAATCTCACCATTACGCAGCATCTCCACCAACTGGTCGGAAGTGGCTCCCGTAAGGCTCCGTATGCCCAGCACCTTGACGATATCCGGACTGCCGTATCTCTGGTTGGCGTAATATATCACTGAATCATTACTGTCAATTAGTTTAATTCCTGTCCCGTTATAATTATAGTTGAATGGCAATGCCCCTCCATGGACGGCTACAGCCTCCACATTAGGATTCGCACGCAATTCACGAAGCAATTGCCTCAAATCATCATTATAAGTGACACTATCCACATTCACGTATGACGGATTATCCGATTTCAGATATCGTGTGCTTAAACTGATCACATTCTCCGGATCCACGCCTAATGGCGTGAACGCACCTTTCGTCATTACCCAAAGCACTGTCGAGAGCCCCCAGATGGCAATGAACACCACCGCAAGTTCGATGACGAGCCACACGTTATCCCGCCATTCGTTTCTCATCTGTTTCAAAAGTTTTCTTTTCATGATTGCCTTTTTTTAACGTGCTTTAATGTGCCCTTGAAATTGCCACAGCAGGTTCAACCTTAGATGCTTTCCATGCCGGAACGAACGCACTCAGAAGATTCAAGATAAAACAAATTATAAATGCCACTGTAAAATTCTGCCATGTCATCAACATGCCCATATCAGGACGCGCCTGTGCCTCCTCCAATGATGAAGCTCCAAAAATGCTGCCTGAGTTGAAGAAGACATCAAACATCAGATACATGAAGATAATACTCACCACCATACCTATCAGTCCACCTACCATTGTGATGATAAGGTTCTCTCCAAGTATCTGACGTATGATTGCACTGCGTTTCGCACCGAATGCTCTTCTCACTCCGATCTCCGACACCCTGTGACGCAGACGGCTGCGCGTCATGCTGCTGAGATTTATTGCCGGAAGAAGGATTATTATGCCATACACTATATAATCCAACAATCTGCTCTGCTCAATATCGGGACCATTGTTGCTTCCATAGCCACCCTCCCCGACCTCTTCGGTGGTGTAGGGCTGACCATGATAGACCACCCTCTTATTATCTTTCGAAAGATCTGACTGAAGCATCTCATAACGTTTCTCCACCTGTGCCTTGACCGATTCTGCCGACACACCCGGTTTCATCAACAATGTCATCATCGAAGAACCGAAATATTCATCCCTCTCATTTTTACCGGCAGGATTATACGGGATGTAGAGTTTGGAATTGGTGCTTCTAAGAAGTGGGTTGACATCCTCAACCACTCCGATTACCCTATAAGAATAGGCATTCACCTCAATCTCCCTTCCTGCTACCTTCTCCTCACCGAATAGCGCACGTGCCAATGAACGGCTCAGCACCACCACTTTTGACGAGGCTGCCTCCGCCTCATCGAAAGGGCGACCGTCGATGAATGAGAAATCATATATATTCCAGTAATTGGCATCCACCTTTTTTGACGGCATTGACAGGATCTCTCCATTCTTTACATTCACGTCGCTCGGTTCGTCGAATGCATATTGATAGCACACCATCTCTATGCCGTCAAGATTACCATAAAGTCTATCGAGCAATTTATAGTTCAGACCCCATGTGGAGCCCTCGTTTTTCTCTTCAATTATATGTAATCCTGTAGCCTGAAGGATACGGGCTCGGTTGGATTCCGGAGCAACCTCAACGGTGTTTATCCGGTCTGCCATGATGAAAGCCATCACAAGGAAGATTGCCAACGCGGTGCCGCCGATCGACACCCACGTCATCATCCTCTGATGCTTCATCTCGTAATATATCTGCTTGAAATAATTCATATTCTTTTTGGTTTATTGGTTATATTCGGCACCCCTCGCCCATGGGCGAGGGCACGGAACTCCAGAGGACACATATCAGCTCCTGATTATTCTACTTGACGTCCGTCGAAGAAGCGGATGATGCGGTCGGTCATGCGTGCCTGGCTTTCGTTGTGTGTCACCATCACTATCGTGCGCCCGTCCTCTTTGTTGAGGGCATGCAGGATCTCCATCACCTCCTGTCCCATCGTTGAGTCAAGATTACCGGTTGGCTCGTCGGCAAGCACTATCTGCGGATCGCCTATTATCGCTCTCGCTATCGCCACTCTCTGGCACTGACCGCCCGACAACTGTCCGGGGAAATGACGCATCCTGTGGCTCAGTCCCAGACGGGTCAACACCTCTGCCACCTTTTCATCGCGCTCCTTGCCGCTGACTCCATGACGATAGGCAAGCGGAAGTGCCACGTTGTCTGCCACGTTGAGCGACGGTATGAGGTGGAAACTCTGGAACACGAATCCGATGTTGCGGTTGCGGAATTCGGAAAGACGGCTGTCGTTCATATTGCCGGTCTTGTCGCCCATTATTGTGACTGTGCCATTTGTCGGCACATCAAGGAGTCCGATTATATTCAGGAGTGTGGACTTTCCGCATCCGGAGGGTCCCATTATGCTGACGAACTCACCTTTCTCTATATCAAGGTTGACGTTTTCAAGTGCTAAAGTCTCAATCTCTTTTGTGCGGTAGATCTTGTCTACACCTTTTAATGTAATTATTGCCATTGTTGTTGTTATTTTTTTGGTTTCGTTTTTTGTTTGACGGCACCCCTCGCCCATGGGCTCGGGCACTGAACTCCAGAGGACACATATCAGCTTCCTCTTTAGCGGGGATTGGGGGATACCCGCGGGATGAGTTGGCTATTTGAGGGCTTCAGTTATTATTTCAGATTTATTGATTTCTTCTCTTTGTAGCTGCTCATGTCGCTGATCACGACCTCCTCTCCGGGAGAGATGCCGGATTTAACCTCCACATAGTCGAAATTGCTATCGCCAAGCAGAACGTTGCGTCGTTCGAGCTTGTCATCGGCTACCTTTACGAATAGAAAGTAATTGCCGGCTCCCTGGAAATATGACCCGTTGGGGATTCTGACCACGTTCTCCCTGACGTCATACACCACGTTGAGATCGGTGCGCAAACCGGAACGGAGAAGATGGTCGTTATCATTATCAAGAAAGACAGTGAACTGAGCCATGCCGTTGATGCTCTGCGGGGAGATTGTCGCGATCTTGCCTGTGACTGTATTGCGGTTTATCCTCACCACTACAGTCGAGCCTACGGAGAGTTTCCCTGAATTGCTCTCGGGAATCTCACCCTCTATCTTGAAGTGGGTAAGGTCTGACACGACCGCCAGCTTCTGCCCCGCCCCGATGCTCGCGCCGAGATCCTTGTTAAGCCACGTCACGGTGCCCTTTCGCGGAGCCTTCACCCTGGCATCGTCAAGCGTGCGGCGCATCTCCTCAAGATTGCGTGCCGATATGCTACCCTCCAACTGCTTACTGCGGAAGGAGGCTGCATGCGACTTACGCTCATTGTTTAGCTGCATCTTCAGCTGTTCGAGTTCAAGGCGTGCGGTGGAATAGGCGAGTTCAGCTTCGCGGATACGGTCGCCGGTGCCACTTCCGATGCTGTCGAGACGTTTCTCATTCGCCACCTCCGCCTTCAGATGACTCACCGACATCTCCTTCACCTTTATCTTCATCTCAAGGTCGGTGAGATACGTGGCGTTCGCAAGCGATGCCTGCTCTATCTCATTCTTCTTCATGCTCACCTCATCGCTGATGCGGCGCAGGTCTGTCTCCGCCGACTGAAGGTCTAGTTTCAACAGAGACTGATCCGCCTCCACGGTGTCGCCTTCGTTGCAATACACCTCTATTATTCTCGTGGCGACAGGAGAGACTATCGCCTGCTCATAGAGCGGCACTATCTTGCCTGATGCCGACACGCTGCTCTCAAGCGACGCAAGCTCCGCTTTCTTGATAAGGAGGTCATTCTCCTTCACGCTTTCTCCCAAAAGCATCATAAGACCCGCCACAGAAGCCACCACCGCAAGAAACACTCCTCCGACATACAGCCTCTTCTTTCGGCTCTCCTTTCGTCTTTCTTCAATTGATATTTCTCTGTCCATGTTTTTTCGTTTTATGCCCGGAATAGTGACAAAACGCGTGCCAATTCAGCAACAGACTATATATCACAATATTATCAAATAAACCAACTGTACAACATCGGACAACTGTACGGATTCGGACACCCTGTGGGGCGTACACCTGTTACACTCCGCCATAAATGCGACACTCCCCCGCAAATTACCTTTGCCAGATTTTTAGCATAATTGCAGATAATTTATCAAATATTTTGCACGATTCAGAAACTTTAATTAATTTCACGCTCAAAACCTAATACGACATGAGCATTTTTCCTATATATCCTCCTTTTACAATAGGAGTTGACCTCGGTGGAACCACCACCTCTTTCGCGATTGTAGATTCCGTAGGGCATATAATTGCCAAGGATATGATAGATACCGTCACTCCTACAGTAGAGGAATGGGGCGACCGCCTCGCACAAGGGATCAGCGACCTTATTTCCTCTTCCGATCTTGAAGGCGAGATTCTCGGTATAGGCATAGGCGCACCTTGTGCGAACGCCGTAACAGGATGTATAGAGGCTGCCACCGACCTACCATGGAAATCACCCATTCCGCTTGCAAGCATGATGGAGAAACGTCTCGGGCTGCCTACAATAGTGACCAACGATGCGAATGCCGCCGCCATCGGTGAGATGACCTACGGATCTGCCGTCGGTCTTAAGAACTTCATAGTCCTGACGTTAGGCACAGGCGTGGGTAGCGGCATCGTGTGCGACGGACATCTGCTTTCCGGCACAAGAGGTTTTGCCGGGGAATTAGGGCATGTAACTTTCCCGTTTGCCGCCGACCGTAAATGCAGTTGCGGCAGAAACGGTTGTCTTCAGACTGTGGCATCAGCAAAGGGTATACGCGAGACCACAAGACGACTTCTTGAGGAGACCGATGAGCCCTCGATGATGCGCGAATGTCAGCTATCCGAGCTGTCGCCGAAAGTGGTGGAGGAATATGCTCGTGCCGGGGATAAACTCGCATTGCAGGTGTATGAGTTCACCGGAAGATGCCTCGGATTGGCTGCCGCTGAATTTGCCGCAATGACCGACCCGGAAGCCATAATACTTTTCGGCGGAGTAGCAAAAGCCAACGATCTTCTCCTGGATCCGATGCGTGAGGCATTCCGCCCTGCTGCGCTGCATCTATACCGCGACCGTGTGCGTTTCTCATTATCCGGACTAAGCGATGCCGATGCCGCTATTCTCGGCGCAGCCTCACTCCCATATATGAATAATCATTGATCCTCCTCCTGGCATATTCCATTCATTGTTTTTAATTCATTGTCTTCCACTTATTGAAATGAAACTTCTGACAATATTGGCAGCGTTAATGTTAGCCAACATTTCGATCGCCCAAGAATACGTACCCTCTCCGGAAGTGCTGAAAAGCCGTGAGCAATTTGCCGACGACCGGTTCGGCATATTCATTCATTGGGGGATATACAGCATGTTCGGGCAGGGGGAATGGTATCTCAATTATGGACCGCAGGCTGAGGAATATATGAAGGCGGCGAAAGGATTCTATCCCTCTGATTTCAATGCCGAGGAATGGGTGTCGGCTATAAAGGATGCCGGAGCGAAATACATCACTATCACCACACGCCACCACGACGGCTTCTCGATGTTTCACACTGCCGAGAATGACTATAATATAGTAGACGGCACACCTTTCAAACGCGATATACTGAAAGAGATAGCCGACGAATGTCATCGTCAGGGGATCGCCCTGCATCTCTATTACTCGCATCTTGACTGGGTGCGCGATGACTATCCGCAAGGACGCACCGGACACTCCACCGGACGCGATTCCGGTAAAGCCGACTGGGATTCCTACTATGGATTCATGAACCGTCAGCTCACCGAACTCCTTACAAATTATGGACCGATAAGGGCGATTTGGTTCGACGGATGGTGGGATCATGATGAGGACGCCACCCCCTTCGACTGGCATCTCCCCGAACAATATGGCATGATACATTCCCTACAGCCGGGTTGCATGGTGGCTAACAATCATCACCAGGCTCCATTCGCAGGCGAAGATATACAGATCTTCGAGCGCGACCTGCCGGGCGAGAATACTGCCGGACTGTCGGGTCAGGAGGTGAGCCGGCTGCCACTCGAGACGTGCAACACGATGAACGGGATGTGGGGATACAAGATAATGGACCAGAACTATAAGGACACCCCCACCCTGATACGCTATCTCGTGAAAGCCGCAGGAATGGGTGCCAACCTTCTGCTTAACGTCGGTCCTCAGCCTAACGGTGAACTGCCCGCCACTGCCCTCGCCCGTATGAAGGAGATGGGGGAATGGCTGCGCTCGTATGGCGAGACCATTTATGAGACGGAAGCCGGTCCGTTTCCCGCCCAATCCTGGGGCACAACCACCCGGAAAGGGGATCGTCTTTTCGTCCACGTGATGAGCCCCGAAACCTCTGCTATCCTACTCCCAATAGAGACTAAGATAAAGAAAGCTTTTGAATACAAATCGGGTAAATCCGTGAGAATGACTCATACGGGCAGCCACACCGTGCTGCACCTTGACTCAATTCCTACCGGGATTGACCATATCATTGAATGTAGATTATGACACGCCAACTTGAAATATGCTGCGGCGATATTGCAAGCGTACTCGCCGCTAAAGAGGGGGGAGCTTCCAGAATCGAGCTCTGCTCCGGACTTTCCGAAGGGGGACTGACACCCTCGTTCGGTCTTATTCTTTCAGCTATAGAGTCAGGCATCGAAAACATCAACGTGCTGATACGACCCAGACCGGGTGATTTCCTTTATTCCGACACAGAGTTGTCGCTGATGGAGAACGATATCCGGAATTCCATCACTGCCGGCGTCAACGGGATTGTCATCGGGGTGCTCACTCCGGAAGGCGATATCGATAAGGATGCCATGCGGCGTCTTATCGACGTGGCGCGAAACACAGCTCGCGAGAAGGGTCTGGAGAAACTGAACATCACTTTCCATCGCGCCTTCGACGTCTCACGCGATCCGGTGGCAAGCCTTGAAGATATCATCGAATTGGGTTGCGACTGCCTGCTGACTTCCGGTGCCGCGCCATCCGCAATAAGGGGTATCCCGCAGATAAGCAAACTCGTGGATAAGGCAAACGGAAGAATCTCGATAATGGCAGGATCGGGCATCAACCCGTCGAATGCTGCCGAGATAATCGCAGCTACCGGAGTGAATGCCATCCATGCCACCGCACGGAAGCCGATCCCAAGCAAAATGAAATTCCGTCGTCCGCTCGTGTCGATGGGTGCTCCCGGCTCTGATGAGTATGCCCCCCTCTCCACATCTCCCGATATGGTGGAAAAGTTATTGAAAACCTTACACTAATACCTCTCCCAACTCCTTCATTTATGAAATCGCTTTTCATCCCTTTTGTATGCTATGCCGTTTCCGCTTCTGCACTCAATCCCCGGGAAGCTCTCGACTTCCTTTACGCCACCATGTCGCTACCCGACAAGACTGATTATTCAAAGGAATTCTATCTTGAGAATATCAACGCGTCGCTGAAAGCAAGGGAGGAGCTGCCGTGGGGAAAGTCTGTGCCGCAACGGGAATTCATGCACTTCGTGCTTCCGGTCAGGATCAACAATGAGAATCTTGACAATGCCCGAATGGTATTCTACGATGAGCTGAAGGATAGGGTGAAGGGATTGTCGATGAAGGATGCAATATTGGAGGTGAACCATTGGTGTCATGAGAAAGTGACCTACAAGCCCTCGGATGCACGCACCTCCTCCCCACTCTCCGCCTTGAGCCAAGCTATCGGACGATGTGGTGAGGAATCCACTTTCACTGTGGCGGCTCTAAGGGCTGTCGGAATACCTGCCCGACAGATCTACACCCCTCGCTGGGCACATACCGACGATAACCACGCATGGGTGGAGGCTTGGGCAGACGGGAAATGGTATTTCTTGGGTGCGTGTGAGCCGGAACCGATACTGAACTTGGCATGGTTCAACGCTCCGGCATCACGCGGTATGCTGATGAACACGAATGTGGCGGGCGACTATAATGGTCCGGAGGAGGTACTGCTGAAACAGCCTCTCACCACACGTATCAACACCACCTCCAACTATGCGCCCGTGGCTACGCTTCCCGTGGAAGTGGTGAATGTCGACGGCACCCCGGCAAAAGGGGCAAAGGTGAATTTCTGCATATATAATTATGCGGAATATTATCCTGCCGTCACGAAAACTGCCGACAACGATGGAAAGGCATCCCTGACCGCCGGACTCGGTGATCTCATAGTGTGGGCGACCGACGGGGAATCGTTCGGTTATGCCAAAGGCTCGCCACGCGACTATGCCGCAGGCAACACGCCTGCGCTTAAAGTGGTGCTTGACAAGAAACAGTCCGATTCCGTCACGGAGGAGTTCAACATAACTCCCCCACCCTCCGGCGCGAAGCTACCGACCATAACGCCTCAGCAACGCGCCGAGAACGACCGTCGTATGCACCTTGAGGATTCAATAAGGAATGCATACGTGGCTACTTTCGCCACTCCACAACA
The DNA here is from genome assembly GCF_004793975.1 of Lepagella muris. NCBI lineage: Bacteria > Pseudomonadati > Bacteroidota > Bacteroidia > Bacteroidales > Muribaculaceae > Lepagella > Lepagella muris. The sequence goes on along the minus strand of NZ_SRYB01000018.1, from coordinate 12,013 downwards.
GGCAGCCGAGATTGCCCGAAGCCTTAATGTGGATAAGGATGCTCTCGTGAAAATACTGACCGAAGCGCGTGGCAACCATCGGAATATCACCAATATGCTGACAGGTCTGCCGAAGAAGGATAGGCAGAGGGCAATTGACCTGCTGCTCAACGTATCGGAGAAGGACAGGCGCGACATACCGATGGACGTGGTGAAAGACCATCTGAGCCACTGCGTCAAAAACGGCAAAGGTATGCCCGTGGAGTTCTTCAATAAATACGTGCTGAATCCGCGTGTGGAGAATGAGTTCCTCACCTGCTGGAGATCTCAATTGACGGAGGCTCTTTCAAAGATTCCGTCAAAGGATTTCGCTGCAAATCCGGAAAGGCTTGTGGAATGGGTGGCTCTGAATATATCGCCCGATGATAAGGAGAATCCTCAGAAACTGCTCCGCATGTCGCCCGGAGGAGTGTGGCGCACACGTCAGGCTGACCCACTGTCGCGAAACATATTCTTCGTGGCTATGGCTCGCACTGCCGGTATTCCGGCACGCATAGATCCCGTGACGGGTGCGACACAGTATGCCGATAATTCACAAAACTGGATAAATGCAGATTTCGCGAAATACAACGACCCAGGTTCTGATAAAAATGACCTGTCAACCCCGAAAGGGACGCTCTCACTCACCTTCTCCCCCGACGGATATATCGTAGATCCAAAATATTATTCACAATTCTCCATTTCAAGGATAGAGAATGGTGTGCCGCGTCAGCTGGAGTTTCCGGAAGATGCCACATGGGCGCAGACATTCTCCGCGCCTGTTGAGCTTGAGGCAGGGCAATATATACTCACGAGCGGTCAGCGTCTCGCTGACGGAGGTGTGCTTGCACTCAGCCGCATATTCACGATTGCACCCGATGAGAACGTATCCCTGCCGTTGGAAATACGCCAGGATAATTCCGCAATATCGGTGATAGGGTCGCTGAATGCCGAGAATATCTATCATGACCTCGCAACCGACACAGACAAGAGCATACTCTCCACGACAGGACGCGGATATTACGTGGTCGGACTCATCTCTCCCAACCATGAGCCATCTGCCCACGCGCTAAACGACATATCCGCTGTCAGCGACAAGCTGGAGGAGTCAGGGGTCAAGATAATGCTTCTATTCGAAGATGCAGGCAAAGCCTCACGTTTCGACAAGGGGATGTTCCCGAATATGCCTGACAACGTGGTATACGGCATCGACAATAATGGCGTGAGCCGCAACGAACTCATCGAATCGCTCCACCTTTCCGACGTGACTGACCCGATATTCGTCATCGCCGACACATTCAACCGTGTGGTGTGGGTATCTACAGGATACACCATCGGCACCGGTGAGAAGATCCTATCGATCCTCTCCCGGCTATAATGAATCATTCTTCTTCTGCGGCTTCTGCATGGGGTCCTTGAAGAGCCCAGCAAGATATTTCTCCCTTATGGTCTGCATCAGTTCCCAGAAGTTGGGGACGAACAGCGTGCCGATTAAGGCGTTCATCGCCATGCCGAACACCACTGCCGTGCCTATCTCTATACGGCTGTTGGCTCCCGCACCGGTGGCAAACATCATGGGCATGACACCAAACACGAATGCAAGTGCCGTCATCATTATAGGACGGAAACGTATCACACCGGCATCGTGCGCCGCCTTGCGTATCGGCTCACCCTGCTTGCGGAAATCCATGGCATATTCCACTATCAATATCGCATTCTTAGCCGACATGCCGAGCAGAAGTATTATACCTATCTGGGTATAGATGCTTATGCTCTGGTGCATGAAGATGCAACCCAGCACCGTGCCGAGTATAGCCACCGGCATACTGAGCACAACGGCTATCGGATCGGTCCAACTCTCATATTGGGCAGACAGCACAAGCAGCGTCATAACAATGGCGAATATCAGCACGAAACTTACCGTGGTGCCCGACTGTGTTTCCTGATAGGCTATTCCGCTCCATGCGTAGGAATAACTCTTACCCAATGCGTCGCCCACTATCTCCTCCATCGCCTTGATACCTTCGGAAGAGCTTACCCCGTCTGCCAAAGTGGCGGTCAGAGAGGCAGACTCATACATGTTGTAGCGCGACACACTCGGCGCGCCCATAGTTGACTCTATCGTGGCGAATGTGCTGAAGGGAACCATCTCGCCGGAACTGTTCTTCACAGAGAGACGCAATACGTCGCCGACCCGGCTCCTGTCGATGCCGTTAGCCTGAACCGTCACCTGATACGTGCGTCCGAACTCCACGAAGTCGTTGACGTAACTGCCGCCGAGATAGGCAGCCATTGCGCTGTAGACATCCTCCATCATCACTCCCAAAAGCTTTATCCTGTCGCGGTCAATCTTCACCTGATATTGCGGCACGGTGCCCTGAAAGAGCGACGTCACCTGCTTGATGCGCGGATCCTCTTCCGCCATGCGTGTCACGTCGTCAAGAGCCTTTGCCATCTCTGCGGTGCCAAGACTGTTAATGTCGAGAAGCATCATCTGAAGACCCGATGACTCGCCGAGTCCCTGTATCGCCGGAGGATTGATGGAGAAGATGACTGCTTCCTGATATTTTGATGAAATCTCATCCACCATCGCTATGACCTTGTTGATGCCACCCTCCTTTCCCCGTTTGCTCCATGGCTCAAGTATCACGTTGACCGAACCCATGTTGGAGGCGGCACCACCCCCCATCATGGAGAATCCGGATATGCTCATGACATCCTTCACATACGGAATCTTCTTTATCTCCGCACTGAGATCATCCACCACTTTCTGAGTCCGCTCAAGCGATGCCCCGGTGGGCAACTCGATGGAGGTCATGAAATATCCCATATCCTCTTCGGGAATATAACTCGTGGGCCACTTCACAAAGCCCCAGAAGGCGGCTGCCGCAAGAAGCAGATAGACCGCAAGAGAGATGACAGGCTTGCCGAGCATCTTCGTTATGCTGCGGTCGTAAAAACTCTCAACCTTATTGTAGCCCTTGTTGAACCATCTGTAGAGTATGAATTTCGATGGCTTGCGCGGCGTAAGGAAGAGTGCGCAGAGTGCCGGGGTCAATGTCAGTGCATTGAAACCTGAGAATGCGGTGGAGACCGCTATCGTAAGGGCAAACTGCTTATAAAGCTCACCCGTTATGCCGCTGACAAACGCCGTAGGGATAAACACCGAGAGAAGCACAAGAACCTCACCGATGACCGGTCCCTGCAACTCTATCATCGCTTTCTGAGCCGCTTCCCGACGTGTCATGTCGCCCTTGTCGACAAGGCGTGAGCAATCCTCCACCACCACTATGGCATCATCCACCACTATCGCTATGGCAAGCACCAACCCGAACAATGTAAGGGTATTCAGGGAGAACCCCATTATCTTCATCACGGCAAAAGTGGCTATCAACGACACCGGAATAGAGAGCATCGGGATTATGACCGCACGCCAGTTCTGGAGGAAAATGAGAATCACCGCCATGACGATAAGCGACGTTATGACGAATGTGGAGAGCACATCATCGATCGACTCCTTTACGTAGTCGGTGGAGTTTAGCACCACCTTATAATGGACACCATCGGGGAAATACTGCGACAGTCGGTCAAGTTCGGCAAGAGCACCCTTAGCCACGTCGAGCGCATTCGCTCCGGGACGTTGCTCTATGCCTATAAGTGCAGTCGATTCATTGTTGAGTTTTCCCACTGCCGTATAGCTTGTGCTACCCAATTCCACCTTAGCCACATCTTTCAACCGCAATATGCCGCTTCCGTCGGAACGCAATACGATATTGCCGAATTCCTCTGCCGTCGACAGCTGTCCTTTGCTGGTAAGGGTATATTGGAAATCCGCACCGTCATTATGCGGCGGCGCACCTACCGAACCCGCCGATACCTCCATATTCTGCGACCTGACCATCGCCATCACCTCATCCGGAGTAAGTCCGCGCGCACGCATCGCTTCAGGGTCAAGCCATATCCTCATGCTGTATTCTCCCCCACCGAAAGCCGATACGCCTCCGACTCCATCCACACGCGACAACGGATCGGTCATGTGAAGCTGCGCGTAGTTGGTAAGATAGAGCGCGTCATAACGTTTCGGATCATCAGTCGTTAGAGCTATGAAGAGGACGTTGTTGCTGCTCCGCTTCATTACGCTCACACCCTGCTCCACCACTGCCGTCGGCAATTGTGATGTAGCCTCCTGCACCCTGTTCTGAATCTCTACAGCCGCCTGATCCACGTCGGTGCCATTCTCAAACGTAATCGTAAGCCCGTAGCTGCCGTCAGATCCGGATGATGAATTCATATACAACATCCCGTCGACACCATTCACCTGCTCCTCGATAGGGACACCTATGGCTCGCGCAACAGTCTCGGCATCCGCACCGGGATATTCTGCCGACACCATGACTGTAGGGGGCGTTATGTCCGGATATTGCGCCACGGGAAGAGTGCGCACCGTAAGTATGCCGGCAAGCACCATAAGAACGGCTATAACAGTGGCGAAGATAGGCCGGTCTATGAAAAATCTGGAGAACATATTTCTTTATTTTACAGCAGCATCCCGTATCAACCGTCTGAGAATGCAGCATAATGAAACCCTTTGTAGCTTTATCTCTATATTATTTAATGTTTAAGGGTTATGGTTTATGGGTTATGATCATTTAATTTTGTATAATGAACGGATTCGAAGATTTCCATGTATCTTAAAACCATAAACTCTAAACCATAAACTATAAACCATAAACTATAAACCATAAACTATATATTATTTGACGATAACCGGCGAGATCTCCTCACCGTTGCGAACTGTCAGCAATGCCTTGGTGACGTATTTATCTCCGGCACGAAGTCCTTTGGTGATCACCCGCAATGAATCTTGGTATATGTCGCCTACCTCCACCGGTGTGTAGACCACCTTATTCGAGTCATTGACCACGTAAAGATATTTACCCAACTGGTCAGTACCGATGGAGGCATCCTTGACGAGTATGGCATCCGATTTCCTGCCGTATGGGAGCGACACGGTGACGTACATACCATCCTTCAGTTCGTTGTCTATATTATTGACGGTACCCTTCAATTCTATAGTGCCGGTAGACTGGTTGACAGACGGCGACTCATAATAAAGGTCGGCTGTATAGCTATGGGTCATGCTGTCGGTGAATGAGAGTGGAATCTGACGATACACGGGCGCACCCATTCCGCCATCTCTCCCCACAAGTCTCTCATATTGCGCATCCTCTATCTGGAAAACAGCGTTGAACGTGGATATGTCATATATGGTTGCCAATTCAACCGGAGCGCCGGAACCATTCACATAATTACCGGCACTCATCATGCAATCCGTAGTGAATCCGGATATAGGTGCCGTGACGGTGCAGTATCCGAGATTTGTGCGTGCGGTATGCAGGGCAGCCTCACAGTCCTTGATGTTGGCTACTGCCTGATTGTAGGCACTCTCTGCCGACAATACCTCCATCTTTGAGACAGCATTCGCCTCAAGTGCCTTATTGACGGCGGCATAATGACTCTTGGCATAGTCGCGGGCACTTATCGCCGACGCCAAGGCGGCTTCTGCCCTTGCGACAGCATCCTGATAAAGTGTCGGGTCTATACGGAAAAGGACTGTACCCTTTGTCACGTATTCTCCTGAATTATAGTTGACACTTAGGAGCCTGCCATCGACCCTTCCAACTACCTTGGCTGAATTTTTTGATTTCAGATAACCAGGATATGTCTTGTGGAGAATCACGGAATCTGTCGTAGCGACCGCAACATCAATTTTACGCATAGTGGTGTCACGTTCCGCGTTCCCTTTATTATGGCAGGATACGAGAGGCATGGCTAATGCCGCATAGAGGGCATATATGAGATACGTTTGTGTTTTCATAAGTAATAAGTAAGAAATAATTAAATTAGCAGGAGATTAGTAAGTCGCGACTCCGACCTAACTGGCGGATAAGAGATCATGGTTGCCAACCGCCACCAAGCGACTGATAGATGGTCACAAGCGTGGCGAGTGCCTTCCCTTCAAGTTCCACCAGTGTATTCTGACTTTCAAGCCAGTTCATCTGTCCGTCCACCACGTTTGAGAATGGTGTCAGACCGGTCTTATAAAGGTCTACCGCAAGATTAAGGCTTTTCTCACTCTGCTCCACCACTTTCTTCTGCAACTCAATGGAAGATAATGTGGCATCATATTGAATCAGGGCGTTGTCTACCTCCTCCACGGCATTCATCACTGTAAGGTTATATTGGTCGACCGCCGCCTCAAGTTGCAATTTCGCTTCCGCAGTACGGTAATTCCTTGCAAGTCCGTCAAACAGGGTCCATGACAATTGCGGGGCGACGGAATATGTAAGGCTTTTGTTGCCAAACAGATCCCCGGCGTTATGGGCAGCCGTGCCTATGTTGCCTGTCAATGATAAAGTCGGGAGAAAATCTTTCTTGGAAATGCCGACATTGGCAGCATATTGTGCCAGTTGAAGCTCAGCTGTCATTATATCGGGGCGACGACGGAGAAGGTCTGCCGGCACCCCTGCCGATACCGTCTGTCGGTAGTCGGGCATACGTTCATATACGGATAGATGCTGCGCCAACTCTCCGGGGTATTCCCCCACAAGTATGGATATGGTGTTGATGAGAGTCTTTATCCTTGCCCTAAGTGCCGGTAGGGAGGTCTGGGTGCCGTAAAGCACTATACGCGCCTGTGTGACGTCGAGCATATCGCCAAGATCAGCCTCATAACGTGCTTCCGTAATCTTCACCACATCATCCTGTGATGCGATATGCGCCAATGCCACCGACAGTTCCTCCTGACACATTCGCAGATTCATATATGCACTCGCGATGTTGGCACACAATGACACCATCACCGCATCATAGTCGGACTTACTTGCCTGATACGCCGCTTTCTTTGACTTGACTGCCGCCTTCACTCTTCCGAACACATCGATTTCCCAATTCATCGTCGCGCCGAGGGAGAAATATGAGCTACGTTCATAGCGTCCCACCGGGTCGGAGACGGCACCACTCTGCTGCCCCTTGGTCCATGAACCTGACAACGACAATGTAGGGAAATAGCCCGATTGTGCCTCCTTTACAATCTTATCAGCCATCTCTATACGACGCAATGCCGCCGCCACATCATAATTGTTGGCGACTGCCTTTGCTATCAGCGCGTCAAGAGTGGAGTCGTTAAACGTTTTCCACCAGTCATCCTCCGTCGGGAGGGTCTGGGTGCATTGTCGGGTCATCTGCCAGCTCTCCGGAAGCGGATCCATGACGTATCCCCCTGCCGGATCAGAAGCTGATGCCGAAGAGAATGCTACGGCAATCGTAGCTGAAAGTATGAATCGTGTGTAATCCATAGTATAGCGGAATCAAAAAAAGATTAAGTTTCCCCGACGGCACAGACATACCTCGGGAAGCAATAAAAAATGACGCAGCACCCCGTTCAACGAAGTCCCGCTATCTCAATAACAAATAACTTTAGAAAAAATATTTCCCACCTAAAGAAAGAAAAAGAAAAATAGAATAAAAAATAGGGAATATTATGAATACCTCATGATCATCCTACTAATTGGTGAGTAAGTAATCTTCAAAAAATAACTTGTTAAAGTTATAAATGTAAATTTTTTATTGTGGCAGCATCTTTCCGGTGCTTTCGGAGCGCGGAATCAGTCGCATAGCCCGCTATGCTCCATCTTCCTTACTCCGAAATCCCTCGGAAATATGCGCCAAACTTTCACAACTTATTTTTTTACGATTACTAAAATTTTGAATAATTAAACTATTTGTCGTAACTTTGCACAAAACAAGTAAAAGTTTGACAATGATACTGCGGACAACTTTTGAAAACATATATTCCTTCAACGAAGAAGTTTCAGTGAGTTTCGTCGCCGGGAAAGGCTCGGTCCACACATCTCATGTGAGTCGAGCCATTAAGCGCGATGATATCTCCGCCCTTAAATTCGGCATAATATATGGTGCTAATGCTTCAGGGAAGAGCAATGTAATCAAAGCGATAGCCTTACTGCAACAAATTGCATCAGGTCGTTTCCCTGTTGGGGAGTTTGAGCCTTTTAAACTCTCAAAAAGCATTCGACCGGTATCCAAGATTGAGATTGAGTTCAAAACTTACGGAAGATACTTCGCATACGGGATAGAATTCTCAATCAACGGCATTAAGGAGGAATGGCTTTATGAAATCAACAGTCGGTCTGAAAAGAAGATTTTCGAGCGTGTCACCTCTTCCGATGGAAATCTCTTTTCTTTTGGTGACGTAAATGGTGACGAGGAGACTGCCAGATTTGTAAAGTTTCTCGGCGAGGGAACTCCTATCAAAAAGAGCTTCCTCTCTGAATATGTCGGGCGTAATGGTAAGGGTCTTTCCCCTATAAAGGTTGCTCACGGATGGTTTGCCTCCGGATTGCGTATTATTTTCCCATCCACCCGATTCCGTGGGATATCATTCAACGCGGAACAGGATGAATCCTTTCATGATGCCACGCGCAAACTGTTGCAATATTTCAATACGGGCATTGTTGATATCCGTCGCTTCCCCGTCAACTCAAAGGAGGAGACTAATCTTCCGGACGCATTGCTAAATCAAATAATCAGCAACTCAACGCCCGGTAAAACTGCTTTGGTCGCAGCCCCTGAAAGCAACGAATGTTTCTTCTTCGACTTCAAGGCTGATGGCTCATACTCTATTTCAAAGCAGAAAGCCGTTCACCGCAATGACGATGATAAGGAGATTGTGTTTGAAATGGATGAGGAATCAGATGGCTCAATCCGTCTTCTTGACTTCATCCCAATGCTTATAGATCTTGGTCAGAATGATACAGACTATATGATTGATGAGCTTGACCGCAGCATGCACCCGTTATTGTCGCAAAAACTTATAGAATGTTATCTGCATAGCCTTTCCAAAGAGCGCGACAATCAACTCATAATCTCCACTCACGAATGCAACCTGCTGAATCTTGACCTTATCCGCTCGGATGAAGTATGGTTTGTAGAAAAAGACAAGAATGGAGCCTCACAGTTGGTTTCGCTTGCAGAATACAAACCTCGCGAAAATATTCAGAAAGGCTATCTGCAAGGCCGCTACAGTGCCATTCCATTTTTCGCTCCGATTGAAACCCTAAACTGGCAACGTGATGAGAAAGCGTAAGGATTTTGTCAGGCTTGAAGGGGTTCGCTCGGCACGTCTGGTGGTAATTGCAAGCGAAGGGAGATGCACAGAGGCTATCTATTTCGCAGAAGTGAAAAACAGACTCTGTGCACCTAATGTGCATATTGAAATCCTGAATCGAGATTCTAACGAATCATCCCCCGAAAGCGTTCACAAGCAGATTACCGACTTCATGAGAGAATATAACATTGAAGATGATGATGAACTTTGGCTGGTTATTGACCGTGACCGCTGGCATGAGGCTATGCTTTCAAGAATTGCTCAACTTTGTTATCAAAATACCCACCTGCATTTTTGTATGAGCAATCCATGCTTTGAATTATGGCTACTTCTACATCTGGAGGATGTGACGGAATATGATGACGATACTTTTACACAACTTATTAAAAACAAGAAGAGTAAATCAGGGGTTCCATGGCTGAAACAGCGTATGCGCAATTTGCTGGGTTCTTATTCCGAATCTAATTACGAAGCCTGTCATCTGATTCCCTTTGCTCCATTGGCGATGAAACGCGCAAGAGCATTAGATGCTAATCCACAAGACCGTTGGCCACAAAGCATCGGTACACGTGTCTATCTGCTTATGGATAGCATTACAACAAAAAGATAATAATGATGAATCCCGGCATTCTACATTGGCAGGATTTTACCCTCATAAAGAGAATTTATCGTGTAAAGGTACACCACAGATTGCTCCATATATAGGTAATATGTTCTTATATCTCGTCATTATATAGGCGTATGTTTCTATGTGCAAATATAGTCATTATTCCTAATATATAAACGGGTGGGATGCATAAATTGTCTGAAAGCAAAAAATCAGGCAGCGACGTAAGCCGACTGCCTGATCATTCTGAGCGGTAAGCGAGGCTCGAACTCGTGACCCTCAGCTTGGGAAGCTGATGCTCTACCAACTGAGCTATTACCGCATTTGCGCTGCAAATTTAATAAGAATATTTCGCTTATCCAAAATATTCTCCGTTTTTTTTATCGTGTTTCCTCTTTTTTTGCTAATTTTGCATCTCTCTCCTATAGAAGTTGTCTAAACTTCAATTGCCGGATATCTCAATCTCTCTGATAAGGCACCCATAATCAATGAAGTTTATGCCGCTATTATAAGCATATATAATCAACACAATACGAAAATGCAAGCTGAATATTATTTTGTCGTAAACGGTCAGCAACAAGGACCTTTCCCTAAAGAGGAGCTACGAAAATACAACATATCCCCCGACACTCTCGTATGGCGTGCCGGTATGACCAACTGGGTGAAGGCAACCGAACTTCCGGAACTTGCCGATCTTTTCGCCATCAATGTCGATGTCGTTGACAATCCTTCAAATTTCCAGACCGATGAGAACGTATCTCAGGATACTTCCGACAACAACTGGTTTGCAATGTTTGCCGGAAACAGATTCGGTCCCACTTCAATCAGTGCGCTCATCGCTAATGGTCTGACACGTGACACCCCCGTATGGCATCCCGGCATGAACGACTGGCAACCGGCTTATACCCAGACAGAGGTGATGACCGCTCTCAATCAGGTGCCCCCTACCGGTAATTCCTACGGACAACACCCCCCTTACTCGCAGCCAAACGGGTTCGCAAATAATCCGCAATATGGGCAACAGAATCCTTACGGGTATGGCTCTCAGACTCCCAACGGTTATCCGCAATATGGGCAATCCGCTGACAACAAGCCGAATTTCGCGGCAAATCCACAATATAATTCCGGGCAAACCTACGGGCAAAATTATGGTCAGCAAAATTACGGGCAACAGAATTATGGTCAGAATTACGGGCAGCAGAATCCGAATCAGTTCGGCAACTCTTCCGCCTACACCAATTGGTTGCCTTTGGCAATTGTTGCCACGATACTCGGATTCCTATGCTCTTGCATAGGCGCGATATTCGGCATAATCGGAATAATCCAGGCGAACAAAGCAAACGGATTTTATGCCATAGGCAACGAATCAATGGGTAATCAGGCGAACAACACCGCTAAGACAATGACCATAATCGGATTTGTACTCGCAGGAATAGGACTGATCTCATCGATATTCTGGTTTAATTCCAGCAACAGGTTATTTGATCTCATCACATATTCTATATGAAGTATTATGCGATGATCGACGGCAAACGATACGGTCCCTATGAACTGGAGGAGCTCGCTAATGCCGGAGTGAGACCGGGCACCTATATATGGTGTAAGGGGATGGATGATTGGGAGAAGGCGGAGGATGTAGCCGATGTGTGCCGGATGTTCCGCATCAGGCTGTATGATCTCATGCACCCATCGCAGTCAGCTCCCGCAGAGGAAGTTGATCCGTCTGAGATTAAGGATATACCATCTGCCGGTAATGATCAAGTAACGCCATCCGGCATGACTCGTTTTGATCGTGCCTTGAATGATGCCGGTGCTCCGCACCTACCATCTTTGGAAGAGATTGAAGAGCGCGACAACAACATTCCGCCCTCCCCATTTCTTCTTCCAATAGCAATCTTTGTCACAATCATCGGATTCATGCCTGCCGGAATCGTGGCAATAATCTATTCGATAAAGGCACGCAAGGCTTGGAATGACTCGCCCGGATCGAAGGAGGCGGGGCACTTCTGCCGCGCAGCGAAGATGTGGACAGGAATTGCCTTTTTCATCGGGATGATTCTGTATGCTTTCCTTTTCAGATTTTCTTAGGATCTCTTGGACCTCTTAGACCTCTTGGACTTTTTTAGACTTCTTGGACTTCTAAAAAAAGAGACTGTCTAACAATCAAAAGTTAGATGGTCTCTTTTTTTGTGACGTATTAC